>NZ_JBNNVU010000056.1:0-36922 GCF_050280705.1 Pseudomonas sp. NPDC089530
GGATCATGATGGTCTAGGAGTCGCCCGCGCCTTGCGGGGCGAAGTAATTCTCGGACTCCCAGGTCTGGTACCAGGAAGTTTCAATGGCGTGCGGCTGGTAGGTCTTATCCATGCGCGGCGGGACCCTATTGGCATTTATTCAGGAAAAGCCGGGAAGTATAACGGGGATGAGCCGATGCGCGTAGAGCGGGCTGACAGTGGGAGGGCGAAAATTGCTCGATGAGCGCCAGTTTTGCTTGCCGCAAGGGCGTCATCGTGGGCAAGCCGGGTTCCCACAGGCGCTTGATGACCTGCAGGAGCGAGGCTTGCCCGCGAAAAAAGAGGGGGTGGGTCAGGCGTCGTACTGGCTCAGCAAGCGATCCATTCGCGCGTCGAGGCGGCGCTTGATCTCGGTTTCGATGTGCGGGGCGAAGTCGTCGATCACGTCCTGCATGATCAGTTGCGCGGCGGCGCGCAGTTCACTGTCCAGATGCAGCAGGGCGTCCTGGCTTCTGGGGGCTGGTGCCGGGGCCGGTGTGGGCGCTGGGGCAGGAGCCGGGGCGGCCACTACGGGAGCCGGTTCCGGCTCGACTGCCTGGACGGGGGCGGGGTGCGGTTCTGCCGGGTGTTCTTCGAGGGTTTCGCGGGGGGCGCTGCCGCCGACTTGGTCGAACAGCAGGGGAATCTGGACTTCGCTGTCGACGGTTTCGGTCAGCAGCGGAGGTTGCAGGTTGTCGTCGCCGAGCAACTGGCGGATGGACTCGAGGTCATCCAGCAGATGCGCGGACTTTTGCTGCGGTTTGGGAGTGTCCATCGATGGCTCAGAGTCGCTGTAAACGGTGATCTTGCAGAGGATAGCCCTGTTCGCGGTAGAAACGGAAACTCTCGCGAGCCGCCTGACGGATCGTCGGGTCTTCCACCACCACTTCGGCGATGCGGGCAAAACGCGGGGCAAATGCCGGGACTTTCAGGTCCAGGTTGACCAGCAGGTCATGGTGTTCGCCGGGGGCTTCGCCCAGGCCGAGGACGATCAGGCCGTCCGGTTCGCTTTCGGCGGGGCCGTGGGGCACGAAGGTCTCGCCCTTGAAGCGCCACAGGCGGGCATCGAGGTCGTCGCGCTGGGCTGTGTCGCTGCAATGCAGGTAGATGCGGTGTCCCATGCGCCAGGCTTTTTCAGTGAGCTTGCAGGCAAAATCCAGGCGTGCCGCCGGATCCGCGCTGGGAAGGATATAGAAGTCGACTTTGGTCATTGCGATTCCTGAGCCGGGGCGTGCGCCGCGCGTGGGCGGCGCACCCTCGGGTCATGGGTTTCAGGCCTTGGCGCGATCCAGCAGGTACTGAGTCAGCAGGGGTACCGGACGACCGGTGGCGCCCTTGTCCTTGCCGCCGCTGGTCCAGGCGGTACCGGCGATATCCAGGTGCGCCCAGTTGTACTGCTTGGTGAAGCGCGACAGGAAGCAGGCCGCGGTAATGGTGCCGGCTTTCGGGCCGCCGATGTTGGCGATGTCGGCGAACGGGCTGTCCAGCTGTTCCTGGTACTCGTCGAACAGCGGCAGTTGCCAGGCACGGTCGTCAGCCTGGACGCCGGCGCTCAGCAACTGGCCGATCAGCTCGTCGTTGTTGCCCAGAAGACCCGAAGTATGGGCGCCCAGGGCAACCACGCAGGCGCCGGTCAGGGTGGCGATATCGATCACCGCCTGTGGCTTGAAGCGCTCGGCGTAGGTCAGGGCATCGCACAGCACCAGGCGGCCTTCGGCGTCGGTGTTGAGGATTTCCACAGTCTGGCCGCTCATGGTGGTGACGATGTCGCCCGGACGCGAAGCGGTGCCGCTCGGCATGTTCTCGGCGCAGGCCAGGATGCACACCAGGTTGATCGGCAGCTTGAGCTCCAGCACGGCGCGCAGGGTGCCGAACACGCTGGCGGCGCCGCCCATGTCGTACTTCATTTCATCCATGCCGGCGCCAGGCTTGAGGCTGATGCCGCCGGTGTCGAAGGTGATGCCCTTGCCGACCAGGGTGTAAGGCTTCTCGGATTTCTTGCCGCCGTTGTATTGCATGACGATCAGGCGCGGTGGCTGGGCGCTGCCCTGGCCAACGGCATAGAACGAGCCCATGCCCAGTTCCTTGATCTTCTTCTCGTCGAGCACTTCGACTTTCAGGCCTTTGAATTCCTTGCCCAGGTTCTTGGCCTGCTCGCCGAGGAAGCTCGGATGGCAGATGTTCGGTGGCAGGTTGCCCAGGTCGCGGGTGAAGGCCATGCCGTTGGCGATCGCCTTGGCGTGGGCCACGGCGCGCTCGACTTCGGCTTGCGCGGCCTTGATGGTCAGCAGGGTGACTTTCTTCAGGGGGCGCGGGTCGGCTTTCTGGCTCTTGAACTGCTCGAAGCTGTATTCGCCGTCCAGCAGGGTTTCCGCCAGCAGGCGGTTCTTGCCGTAGCTGTCGCGGCCCTTGACCACGACTTCGTCCAGCGCCAGTACGGCATCGCTGCCGCCCAGGCCCTTGAGGGTGCCGAGGATGGCACTGACGATCTTGCGGAACGGGCGGTCGCCCAGTTCGGCGTCCTTGCCGGTGCCGACCAGCAGCACGCGTTCGGCCTTCAGGTTGGGCAGCGCGTGCAGCAGCAGGCTCTGGCCGACCTTGCCGGCCAGGTCGCCGCGCTTGAGCACTGCGCTGATGGCGCCGCCGCTGAGCTCGTCGAGTTGTTTGGCAACGGTGCCGAGCTTGCGGCCTTCGCCGACGGCGACCACCAGGGTGGCGGTCTTCAACGTTTCCGGGCTAACGCTTTTTACAACCAGTTCCATGTCCGGGTCCCTGAATTAATGGTCAAAGAGCGCAGGGCCGATGCCGTGCGCCGGGCTTGTCATGTCTGTAGCTTTTATTAAGGAGAGGCGTCGGCTGCGGGCCGACGACAGGGCCGCCAGTTTGAACCCGGGCGAGCGAGGCTGACAACCCTCCCATGAGCGAACTTCGCCGCTTCAGAAGCCTGGGTGAGCATGCGCAGTGACAGGCGCATGCAATCACAGGATAATGCGCCATCTTTTTTCCGCGGCCCGGCTTCATGGGCCGGATTCGCTTGTTTGGCCGCCTTAGCCTGACAACCCTGGAGTGTCTGGTTTGATCGTCTTCCGCTATCTATCCCGCGAAGTGTTGGTGACCCTGAGTGCCGTGAGCGCTGTGCTGCTGGTTATCATCATGAGCGGACGTTTCGTCAAATACCTCGCGCAAGCGGCTTCGGGTGTGCTGGACCCGGGTTCGCTGTTCCTGATCATGGGCGTCCGCATGCCGGGCTTCCTGCAACTGATCCTGCCCCTGGGCCTGTTCCTCGGCATTCTGCTGGCTTATGGCCGTCTCTATCTCGAAAGCGAGATGACCGTGCTCTCGGCCACCGGCATGAGCCAGCAGCGCCTGCTGGGCATGACCATGATTCCGGCGACCCTGGTCGCGTTGATCGTGGCCTGGCTGAGCCTGAGCCTGGCGCCCCAGGGGGCCAACCAGTTCCAGCTGATCCTCAACAAGCAGGATGCGCTGACCGAATTCGACACCCTGGTACCGGGGCGTTTCCAGGCGCTCAACGACGGTTCGCGGGTGACCTACACCGAGCAGCTGTCCGATGACCGGACCAACCTCGGCGGCGTGTTCATTTCCGAAAAGCGCATGAACCAGGAAAAGAAAGACCAGGGCATCTCGGTGCTGGTGGCGGAGAAGGGGCACCAGGACATCCGTCCGGACGGCAATCGCTACCTGATCCTGGAAAACGGTTATCGCTACGACGGTAATCCGGGCCAGGCCGACTACCGGATCATCAAGTACGACACCTACGGCGTACTGCTGGCCAAGCCCGATGTCAGCGACGAGGTCACCGACCGCGACGCCATGCCGACCCGCGACCTGATCGGCAACCCGGATCTGCGCGCCCATGCCGAGCTGCAATGGCGTATTTCCCTGCCGTTGCTGGTGTTTATCGTGACCCTGATGGCGGTGCCGCTGTCCCGGGTGAACCCGCGGCAGGGCCGCTTCCTCAAACTGTTGCCGGCGATTCTTCTTTATATGGCGTACCTGACCATCCTGATCGCGGCCCGTGGCTCGCTGGAAAAAGGCAAGCTGCCGCAGGCGCTGGGCCTGTGGTGGGTGCATGGACTGTTCCTGCTCATCGGCCTCGGCTTGTTGTACTGGGAGCCACTGCGCCTGAAGCTGGCGAGTCGCCGTGCGGTGCGGGAGGTGGCTCGTGGTTAAGCTCGATCGCTACATCGGCAGCAGCGTGCTGCTGGCCATCCTGGCGGTGCTGGGGATCATCCTCGGCCTGGCCTCCCTGTTTGCCTTCATCGACGAGATGGGCAACGTCAGCGACAGCTATACCGTGATGGACGTGCTGAGCTTCGTGGCCCTGACGGCGCCGCGCCGGCTCTACGAGATGCTGCCGATGGCGGCGCTGATCGGCTGCCTGATCGGCCTGGGCAGCCTGGCCAGCAACAGTGAGCTGACCATCATGCGCGCCGCCGGTGTGTCCATCGGCCGGATCGTCTGGGCGGTGATGAAACCGATGCTGTTCCTGATGGTGGCTGGCGTGCTGATCGGCGAATACGTCGCGCCCGTCACGGAGAGCCAGGCCCAGGCCAGCCGGGCATTGGCCCTGGGCTCGGGCGATGCGCAAAGCTCCAAGCACGGCCTGTGGCACCGCCAGGGCGAGGAGTTCATCCACATCAACGCCGTGCAGCCCAATGGCCTGCTGTATGGGGTGACCCGCTACCACTTCGACGACCAGCGGCACATGCTGTCCTCGAGTTTTGCCCGCCAGGCCAAGTACGAAGAGAACTACTGGACGCTGAGCAACGTCACGACCACCTACTTCCGCGAAGGCCGTACCGAAGTCATCAACGTGCCTCAGGAGCGTTGGGACGTGGCCTTGAGCCCGCAATTGCTGAGCACGGTGGTGATGGCGCCGGAATCCCTGTCGATCAGCGGCCTGTGGGGCTACATCCACTACCTGGCCGATCAGGGCCTGAACAACGGCCGCTACTGGCTGGCGTTCTGGGTCAAGGTGTTGCAACCGCTGGTCACCGCGGCCCTGGTATTGATGGCGATCTCGTTCATTTTCGGCCCGTTGCGTTCCGTGACCCTGGGGCAGCGGGTATTCACCGGCGTGCTGGTGGGGTTCACCTTCCGCATCGCCCAGGACCTGCTGGGGCCGTCGAGCCTGGTGTTCGGTTTCTCGCCGCTATTCGCGGTGCTGGTGCCGGCCGGTTTCTGTGCCCTGGCCGGGTTCTGGCTGCTGCGCCGGGCCGGCTGACAGGCCCCGGTGACACTGGCCTTTAACGAAACGCCCCGGTCGAAAGGCCGGGGCGTTTTGCATTTGCGCGCCACTGACAGGCGAACGTGACGCTTGCGTCGTCTATCAGGTACAATTCCCGGCTATTTTTCGGCGGGCTATGCCTGCAGCCTTTTTGAGTGTTGACCCGTGAGTGATTTGAGTCATATCCGCAATTTCTCCATCATCGCCCACATTGACCATGGCAAGTCGACTCTGGCCGATCGCTTCATCCAGATATGTGGCGGCCTGGCCGAGCGCGAAATGGAAGCCCAGGTCCTGGACTCCATGGACCTCGAGCGTGAACGCGGGATCACCATCAAGGCCCACAGCGTTACCCTCTATTACAAGGCGCGCGACGGCGTTACCTACCAGCTGAACTTCATCGACACCCCAGGCCACGTGGACTTCACCTATGAAGTCAGCCGGTCGCTGGCGGCCTGTGAAGGCGCCTTGCTGGTGGTCGACGCCGGCCAGGGCGTGGAAGCGCAGTCGGTCGCCAACTGCTACACCGCCATCGAGCAGGGCCTGGAGGTCATGCCGGTACTGAACAAGATCGACCTGCCCCAGGCCGAGCCGGAGCGGGTCAAGGACGAGATCGAGAAAGTCATCGGCATCGACGCCACCGACGCCGTGACCTGCAGCGCCAAGACCGGCCTGGGCGTCGACGAGGTGCTGGAGCGCCTGGTCGCCACCATTCCCGCGCCGACCGGCAACATCGAGGATCCGCTGCAGGCGCTGATCATCGACTCCTGGTTCGACAACTACCTGGGCGTCGTGTCCCTGGTTCGCGTGCGCCATGGCTGCGTGAAGAAGGGCGACAAGATCCTGGTGAAGTCCACCGGCAAGGTCCATCTGGTGGACAGCGTCGGTGTCTTCAACCCGAAACACACCGCCACCGCCGATCTGAAGGCCGGTGAAGTAGGTTTCATCATCGCCGGCATCAAGGACATCCATGGTGCGCCGGTCGGTGACACCCTGACCCTGAGTTCGACCCCCGACGTCGAAGTGCTGCCAGGTTTCAAACGCATTCAGCCGCAGGTCTATGCCGGCCTGTTCCCGGTCAGCTCCGACGACTTCGAAGACTTCCGCGAAGCCCTGCAAAAGCTCACGCTGAACGACTCGTCCCTGCAGTACACCCCGGAAAGCTCCGACGCCCTGGGCTTCGGCTTCCGTTGCGGCTTCCTCGGCATGCTGCACATGGAAATCATCCAGGAGCGCCTGGAGCGCGAATACGACCTGGACCTGATCACCACGGCGCCGACGGTAATCTTCGAGCTGCTGCTCAAGAGCGGCGAGACGATCTATGTCGACAACCCGTCCAAGCTGCCGGACCTGTCGTCCATCGAAGACATGCGCGAGCCGATCGTGCGGGCCAATATCCTGGTGCCGCAGGAGCACCTGGGCAACGTCATTACGCTGTGCATCGAGAAGCGCGGCGTCCAGCGCGACATGCTGTTCCTCGGCAGCCAGGTCCAGGTGACCTACGACCTGCCCATGAACGAAGTGGTCCTGGACTTCTTCGACCGCCTCAAATCCACCAGTCGTGGCTATGCTTCGCTGGATTATCATTTCGATCGTTACCAATCGGCTAATCTGGTCAAGCTGGATGTGCTGATCAACGGTGACAAGGTTGATGCCCTGGCATTGATCGTGCACCGTGACAACGCCCACTACAAAGGGCGTGCGTTGACCGAGAAGATGAAAGATCTGATTCCTCGGCAGATGTTTGACGTGGCAATCCAGGCCGCCATCGGCGGGCAGATTGTGGCGCGGACAACCGTCAAGGCGCTCAGAAAGAACGTACTGGCCAAATGCTACGGCGGTGACGTCAGCCGTAAGCGCAAGCTGTTGGAAAAGCAGAAGGCCGGTAAGAAACGCATGAAGCAAGTGGGCAACGTGGAAATTCCACAGGAAGCCTTCCTTGCGGTGCTCAGGTTGGATAGTTAGGTCCTATGTCGCTAAATTTCCCGCTGTTGCTGGTCATCGCCGTTTTCGTCTGCGGTTTGTTGGCGTTGCTCGATCTGGTCTTCCTGGCGCCGCGCCGGCGTGCCGCCATTACCACCTATCAGGGCAGCGTCAGCCAGCCGGATGGACTGGTCATCGAGAAGCTGAACAAGGAGCCGATGCTGGTCGAGTACGGTAAATCGTTCTTCCCGGTGCTGTTCATCGTGCTGGTGCTGCGTTCGTTCCTGGTGGAGCCGTTCCAGATTCCTTCGGGATCGATGAAACCGACCCTGGATGTGGGCGACTTCATCCTGGTGAACAAGTTTTCCTACGGGATTCGCCTGCCGGTGATCGACAAGAAGGTCATCGAGGTCGGTGATCCGCAGCGCGGCGACGTGATGGTGTTCCGCTACCCAAGCGATCCGAACGTCAACTACATCAAGCGTGTGGTCGGCCTGCCGGGTGACGAAGTGCGTTACACCAGTGACAAGCGCCTGCTGGTCAACGGCCAGTCGGTCGCCGAGCAACTGGTCGGCGCCGAGCCGGGCACACTGGGCAGCGCGGAACTCTACAAGGAAAAACTCGGCGCCGCCGAGCACCTGATCCGCAAGGAAATGAGCCGCTACCGGGCGACCCCGGACCGTCAGTGGACCGTGCCGGCCGGGCACTACTTCATGATGGGCGACAACCGCGACAACTCGAACGACAGTCGCTACTGGGATGATCCGAGTATTCCCAAGGACCTGCTGGGCATGGTTCCCGACAAGAATATCGTCGGCAAGGCCTTCGCTGTCTGGATGAGCTGGCCCGAACCGAAACTCAGCCACCTGCCGAACTTCTCGCGGGTTGGCCTGATCAAGTAGTCAAACACGGCGCTGTTGAACACAGCGCCGAATGCTTTTCTGGATCTTGTACAACATCGGCCAGGCAAACCCTGGCCCGGGGCCGGGCCTCGCAGGCGTCACCAGAAGCAGCAGTCAACGATATTCAGGATGTGGATTTGAACACAGCGTTAATGGCCACCGGCACCTCGTGCCTCGTCTCCCAGGTGGTGAAACTCAACCACGAACTCAGCGTGGGTAAACCGTGAGCGTTTCTTTGAGCCGTCTCGAGCGTCAGCTCGGTTACACCTTCAAGGACCAGGAACTGATGGTCCTGGCCCTCACTCACCGCAGTTTTGCCGGGCGCAACAACGAACGCCTGGAGTTCCTCGGTGATGCCATCCTCAACTTCGTCGCCGGCGAAGCGCTGTTCGAGCGTTTTCCCCAGGCCCGCGAAGGCCAGTTGTCGCGCCTGCGGGCGCGCCTGGTCAAAGGCGAGACTCTGGCCGTGCTGGCCCGTGGTTTCGATCTGGGCGAATACCTGCGCCTGGGGTCCGGCGAGTTGAAGAGTGGCGGTTTTCGCCGCGAGTCGATCCTGGCCGATGCCCTGGAAGCACTGATCGGTGCGATCTACCTGGATGCCGGCATGGAAACCGCGCGTGAGCGCGTGTTGTCCTGGCTGACCTCCGAGTTCGACAGCCTGACGCTGGTCGACACCAACAAGGATCCCAAGACTCGCCTGCAGGAGTTCCTGCAGTCGCGTGCCTGCGAACTGCCCCGCTACGAAGTGGTGGATATCCAGGGTGAGCCCCATTGCCGGACGTTCTTCGTCGAATGTGAAATCACCCTACTGAACGAAAAAAGCCGGGGTCAGGGCGTGAGCCGTCGCATTGCCGAACAGGTAGCGGCCGCCGCGGCACTGATTGCCCTGGGCGTGGAGAATGGCCATGACTGATACAACTGCAACGCGCTGTGGCTATGTCGCCATCGTCGGCCGTCCGAACGTGGGCAAGTCCACGCTGCTGAACCATATCCTGGGGCAGAAGCTGGCCATCACCTCGCGCAAGCCGCAGACCACTCGGCACAACATGCTGGGGATCAAGACCGAAGGTGACGTGCAGGCGATCTACGTCGACACCCCCGGCATGCACAAGAGCAACGAGAAAGCGCTCAACCGTTACATGAACAAGACCGCTTCGGCGGCCCTGAAAGACGTCGACGTGGTGATCTTCGTGGTCGACCGCACCAAGTGGACCGACGAAGACCAACTGGTGCTGGAACGTGTCCAGTACGTGCAGGGCCCGGTGATCCTGGCGATCAACAAGACCGATCGCATCGAGGACAAGGCCGAGCTGATGCCGCACCTGACCTGGTTGCAGGAGCAGTTGCCGAATGCCGAGATCGTTCCAGTCTCGGCCCAGCAGGGCCACAACCTTGACGCCCTGGAAGGCCTGATCGCCAAGCACCTGCCGGAAAACGATCACTTCTTCCCGGAAGACCAGATCACCGACCGCAGCAGCCGCTTCCTCGCCGCCGAACTGGTGCGCGAGAAGATCATGCGCCAGCTGGGCGCCGAGCTGCCGTACCAGATCACCGTGGAAATCGAAGAGTTCAAGCAGCAGGGCAAGACCTTGCATATTCATGCCTTGATCCTCGTCGAGCGCGACGGCCAGAAGAAAATCATCATTGGCGACAAGGGTGAGCGCATCAAGCGTATCGGCATGGAAGCGCGCAAGGACATGGAGCTGCTGTTCGACTCCAAGGTCATGCTCAACCTGTGGGTCAAGGTCAAAGGCGGCTGGTCCGACGACGAGCGCGCCCTGCGTTCCCTGGGCTACGGCGACCTGTAATCCCCCGCGGCCCGCTCGCTCCTGCATGATCGATGTCCTGTAGGAGCGAGCCCGCTCGCGATAGAGGTGCAAAGCACCTTCCCGTGTCACTTTCTCAAGCCCTGAGATCCTCCCGACACCCATGTCCAGTCAAGCGCCTATCGGCCAGCTCGCTTACGTCCTGCACAGTCGCGCCTACCGCGAGAGCAGCGCGTTGGTGGACTTCATCACCCCGCAAGGACGGCTGCGCGCCGTGCTGCGGGGCGCGCGGGGCAAGGCCGGGACCCTGGCGCGGCCGTTCGTGCCGCTGGAAGTGGAGTTTCGCGGGCGCGGCGAGCTGAAAAACGTCGGCCGCATGGAAAGCGCGGGTACTGCCGCCTGGCTCAACGGCGAGGCGCTGTTCAGCGGTCTCTACCTCAACGAACTGCTGATCCGCCTGCTGCCCGCCGAAGACCCGCACCCGGCGCTCTTCGATCACTACGCAGCCACCTTGCTGGCCCTGGCCGAAGGTCGCGCCCTCGAGCCCTTGCTGCGGGCCTTCGAGTGGCGCCTGCTGGACGACCTGGGCTACGGCTTTGCCCTGGACACCGATATCCACGGCGCGCCGATCGAGGCCCAGGGCATGTATCGCCTGCAGGTGGACGCCGGCCTGGAGCAGGTTCACCTGTTGCAACCCGGCCTGTTCAACGGCGCCGAACTGCTGGCCATGGCCCAGGCCGACTGGAGCGCGCCAGGGGCGCTGGCGGCGGCCAAGCGCCTGATGCGTCAGGCGTTGGCGGTGCACCTGGGCGGCCGGCCGCTGGTCAGTCGCGAGTTGTTTCGCAAGCCTTAGGCTATTGCGTTGCGCCCATCCGCTTGAGCCCTGCCTTGGCCGCCGTGACCCTGAGGGTCGTGCGTGCGCAAGCCGGCAGTTATTTTCGCGAGCGGACACTATATGCTGTGCACCGAATCTCTAACTCCTCAGGAGCGCTTCCGTGACCACCAGCAATCGCATTCTTCTTGGCGTGAACATCGACCACGTAGCCACCCTGCGTCAGGCCCGGGGCACCCGTTACCCTGATCCGGTCAAGGCGGCGCTGGACGCGGAAGAGGCGGGGGCCGACGGCATTACCGTGCACCTGCGCGAGGACCGCCGGCATATCCAGGAGCGCGACGTGCTGTTGCTCAAGGACGTGCTGCAGACCCGCATGAACTTCGAGATGGGCGTCACCGAGGAAATGATGGCGTTCGCCGAGCGCATCCGCCCGGCGCACATCTGCCTGGTGCCGGAAACCCGCCAGGAGCTGACCACCGAAGGCGGCCTGGATGTCGCCGGGCAGGAAGCGCGGATCAAGGCGGCGGTGGAGCGGCTGTCGAAGACCGGTGCCGAAGTTTCGCTGTTCATCGATGCCGATGAGCGGCAGATCGCCGCCTCCCGGCGCGTGGGCGCGCCTGCCATCGAACTGCACACCGGGCGTTATGCCGATGCGCAAACCCCGAGCGAAGTCGCTGAGGAACTGCGGCGCGTGGCCGACGGCGTGGCTTTCGGCCTGGGTCAGGGGCTGATCGTCAATGCCGGCCACGGCCTGCATTACCACAACGTCGAGGCGGTCGCGGCGATCAAGGGCATCAATGAGCTGAACATCGGCCATGCGCTGGTGGCCCACGCATTGTTCGTCGGCTTCAAGGGTGCGGTGGCGGAGATGAAGGCGCTGATCCTGGCGGCGGCCAAAGCTTGACCCCGCCGTAGCCGCTGCCGAAGGCTGCGATAAGGTCCGAAGGACCTTTGGCGTACTTGAAATCGCCACGACCGTTCCGGTCGATCGCAGCCTGCGGCAGCGGCTACAGGCTGTTTAAAGCGGCGGGTTTTCCTGGGTCGGCTTGGTCTTGTCCACGCCCGGCACATGCAGATTGCCTTCGGCCACCTGATCGCCTTCGAGCTGCGGCTGCGTGACCCAGGTCAGGATGTCGTAGTAACGCCGGATGTTGGCGACGAAATGCACCGGCTCGCCGCCCCGGGCGTAGCCGTAGCGGGTCTTGCTGTACCACTGCTTCTGCGACAGGCGCGGCAGCATCTTCTTCACGTCCAGCCACTTGTTCGGGTTCAGGCCTTCCCTTTGCGCCAGCTTGCGGGCGTCGTCCAGGTGGCCGCTGCCGACGTTGTAGGCGGCGAGGGCGAACCAGGTGCGGTCCGGCTCTTCGATGCTGTCGTCCAGCTGATCCTTCATGTATGCCAGGTACTTGGCGCCGCCCTGGATGCTTTGTTTGGCGTCCAGGCGGTTGGACACGCCCATGGCCTGGGCGGTGTTCTGGGTCAGCATCATCAGGCCGCGCACTCCGGTCTTGGAGGTGACGCTCGGTTGCCACAGGGATTCCTGGTAGCCGATCGCCGCCAGCAGGCGCCAGTCGACCTTCTCTTCCTTGGCCGAGGCCTTGAAGTGCTTCTCGTATTTGGGCAGGCGCTGCTGCAGGTGCTGGGCAAAGGTGTAGGCACCCATGTAGCCGAGGACGTCGACGTGCCCGTAGTAACGGTCCTTGAGGCGCTGCAGGGTGCCGTTCTTCTGCACCTTGTCGAGGAAGGCGTTGATTTCGTTGAGCAGGCTGTTGTCTTCGCCGGCGGCCACGGCCCAGCTCTGGTTGCTGGCATCGCCGAGGTCGAAGGCGACACGGATATTGGCGAAATACACCTGGTTCATCGCCACTTCGTTGGAATCCACCAGGGTCAGGTCGATCTGCCCTTCGTCGACCATGCGCAGCTGGTCGACCACTTCAACCTCGTCGGACTCTTCATATTCGATGCCGGGGTATTTCAGCTTGAGCTGGGCCAGTTGCTCGGCGTGGGTGCTGCCCTTGAGCACCATGATCTTCTTGCCGACCAGATCGCCCGCGTCGGTGGGGCGGCTCTGGCCGTTGCGGTAGATGATCTGCGGGGTGACTTCCAGATAGGTATGGGAAAACCTGACTTGCTGCTTGCGTTTCTCGCTGCTGACCAGACCGGCAGCAGCCAATACCGGGCCGTTGGGTTTACCCAGCTGATCGAAGAGATCGTCGAGGTTGTCCGCGGTCTCGATCTTGAGGGTGACCCCCAGATCGTCGGCGAAGCGTTTCACCAGCTCGTATTCGAAGCCGGTTTCACCATTGCGATCCTGAAAGTAGGTGGCCGGGCTGTTACGGGTGACCACCCGCAGCACGCCATCCTCCTTTACGCGCTCCAGTGTGCTGGGTTTCTCAACGCAGGCACTGAGCATCAGGAAGAGTCCGGTTGCGATGAGCCAACGGGCACAGCGCGGACGTAAAGCCATAGGGGAAAACATCTGCGCAGTATACGCAAAGGATAACGACCGCCATATCTCGACAGCGAAGGGCTTGTCTGCTAGAGATTTCCGCCCCCGGCCGGGGGGCTCGGGAATGGGCTTTCGGACCCTGGGCCAGGGTCGAAACAACCCCGCTGAATGGCCCCGGCGCACCTTGGTTGACGGGGGCTGGGCCCCGGCCGACGTCCGGCCGCGCTCGGGCTCACCGTTTCGGGTGCCGTCGCGGGCGGTTTAGGCTAGAATGCACGGCCTCAAAGCACACCCCCTTCCCGAGGCTGTCCCGAAGATGTTGATCCTGCGCGGCGCTCCTGCCCTTTCTGCCTTTCGCCACAGCAAACTCCTTGAGCAACTGAGCCAGAAGGTTCCAGCTGTCAGTGGCCTGTATGCTGAATTCGCTCACTTCGCCGAAGTTACCGGCGTCCTGACCGGCGACGAACAGCAGGTGCTCGCGCGCCTTCTGAAGTACGGCCCAAGCGTACCGGTGCAAGAACCTGCCGGTCGTCTGTTCCTGGTGCTGCCGCGTTTCGGCACCATCTCGCCATGGTCGAGCAAGGCCAGCGATATCGCCCGCAACTGTGGCCTGAGCAAGATCCAGCGCCTGGAGCGCGGCATCGCCTTCTACGTCACCGGCGAGTTCGACGAGGCCCAGGCCCAGCTTATTGCTGATGTGCTGCATGACCGCATGACCCAGATCGTGCTGGGTAACCTGGAAGAGGCCGCCGGCCTGTTCAGCCATGCCACGCCGAAGCCGCTGACCGCCGTCGACATCCTCGGCGGCGGCCGCGCCGCGCTGGAGAAGGCCAACAGCGACCTGGGCCTGGCCCTGGCCGAAGACGAGATCGACTACCTGGTCAAGGCCTTCCAGGGCCTTGCGCGCAACCCCCACGACATCGAACTGATGATGTTCGCCCAGGCCAACTCCGAGCACTGCCGCCACAAGATCTTCAACGCCAGTTGGGACATCGACGGCCAGAGCCAGGAAAAAAGCCTGTTCGGCATGATCAAGAACACCTACCAGATGCACAACGAAGGTGTGCTCTCGGCCTATAAGGACAACGCGGCGGTGATCGTCGGTTCGGTGGCCGGGCGTTTCTACCCGAATCCCGATACCCGCCAGTACGGCGCGGTGCAGGAGCCGGTGCACATCCTGATGAAGGTCGAGACCCACAACCACCCGACCGCCATCGCGCCATTCCCGGGGGCCTCCACCGGTTCCGGCGGCGAGATCCGCGACGAAGGCGCTACCGGCCGCGGCGCCAAGCCGAAGGCCGGCCTGACCGGGTTCACCGTGTCCAACCTGCAGATCCCGGGCTTCGAACAGCCGTGGGAAAAGCCGTATGGCAAGCCTGAGCGCATCGTCGACGCCCTGGACATCATGATCGAAGGCCC
Organism: Pseudomonas sp. NPDC089530; assembly: GCF_050280705.1. Taxonomy (NCBI): domain Bacteria; kingdom Pseudomonadati; phylum Pseudomonadota; class Gammaproteobacteria; order Pseudomonadales; family Pseudomonadaceae; genus Pseudomonas; species Pseudomonas sp. NPDC089530. The sequence goes on from NZ_JBNNVU010000056.1 coordinate 14,564, forward strand.
GCTGGGTGGCGCGGCGTTCAACAACGAATTCGGCCGTCCGGCCCTGACCGGCTACTTCCGTACCTTCGAACAGTCCATCAACACCCCGCGCGGTGAAGAGGTTCGCGGTTACCACAAGCCGATCATGCTGGCTGGCGGCATGGGCAACATCCGCGCCGAACACGTGCAGAAGGGCGAAATCCTCGTCGGTTCCAAGCTGATCGTCCTCGGCGGCCCGGCGATGCTCATCGGCCTGGGTGGCGGCGCCGCTTCCTCGATGGCCACCGGCACCAGCTCGGCGGACCTGGACTTCGCCTCGGTACAGCGCGAAAACCCGGAAATGGAGCGTCGTTGCCAGGAAGTCATCGACCGCTGCTGGCAGTTGGGCGACAAGAACCCGATCAGCTTCATCCACGACGTCGGCGCGGGCGGCCTGTCCAACGCCTTCCCGGAACTGGTCAACGATGGCGGCCGCGGCGGTCGCTTCGAGCTGCGCAACATTCCGAACGACGAGCCGGGCATGGCCCCGCACGAAATCTGGTCCAACGAATCCCAGGAACGTTACGTGCTGGCCGTCGGCGCCGCTGACTTCGAGCGCTTCCAGGCCATCTGCGAGCGCGAGCGCTGCCCGTTCGCGGTCGTCGGCGAAGCCACCGCCGAGCCACAGCTGACCGTCACCGACAGCCACTTCGGCAACAGCCCGGTGGACATGCCCCTGGAAGTGCTGCTGGGCAAGGCCCCGCGCATGCACCGTTCGGCCGTTCGCGAAACCGAGCTGGGCGACGACTTCGACCCGGCCAACCTGGACATCGCCGACAGCATCGAGCGTGTCCTGCATCACCCGGCCGTGGCCAGCAAGAGCTTCCTGATCACCATCGGCGACCGCACCATCACCGGCCTGGTGGCTCGCGACCAGATGGTCGGCCCGTGGCAGGTGCCGGTGGCCGACGTTGCCGTGACCGCCACCAGCTTCGACGTCTACACCGGTGAAGCCATGGCCATGGGCGAACGCACGCCGCTGGCCCTGCTGGATGCCCCGGCGTCCGGACGCATGGCGATCGGCGAAACCCTGACCAACATCGCGGCGTCGCGCATCGGGAAGATCTCCGACATCAAACTGTCGGCCAACTGGATGTCCGCTGCCGGTCACCCGGGCGAAGACGCTCGTCTGTACGACACCGTCAAGGCCGTCGGCATGGAACTCTGCCCTGAACTGGGCATTACCATCCCGGTGGGCAAGGACTCCATGTCCATGGCCACTCGCTGGAACGACAAGGGCATCGATAAGAGCGTGACCTCGCCGCTGTCGCTGATCGTGACCGGTTTCGCGCCTGTGGCGGACATCCGCCAGACCCTGACCCCGCAACTGCGCATGGACAAGGGCACCACCGACCTGATCCTGATCGACCTGGGCCGCGGCCAGAACCGCATGGGCGCCTCGATCCTCGCCCAGGTGCACGGCAAGCTCGGCAAGCAGGCTCCGGACGTCGACGACGCCGAAGACCTGAAGGCCTTCTTCGCCGTGATCCAGGGCCTCAACGCCGACGGTCACCTGCTGGCCTACCACGACCGTTCCGACGGCGGTCTGCTGACCAGCGTGGTGGAAATGGCCTTCGCCGGCCACTGCGGCCTGAACCTCAACCTCGACGCCCTGGCCGCCAGCTCGGCCGATATCGCCGCCATCCTGTTCAACGAAGAACTGGGCGCGGTGATCCAGGTGCGTCAGGACGCGACCCAAGGCGTGCTGGCACAGTTCAGTGCTGCCGGCCTGGGCGACTGCGTGGCGGTGATCGGCCAGCCGGTCAACAACGGCCATATCAACATCAGCTTCAACGGCGAAGAAGTCTTCGCCGGCGAGCGCCGTCTGCTGCAGCGTCAGTGGGCTGAAACCAGCTACCAGATCCAGCGTCTGCGGGACAACGCCGACTGTGCCCAGCAGGAATTCGACGTCCTGCTGGAAGAAGAAAACCCGGGCCTGAGCGTCAAGCTGAGCTTCGACGTCAACCAGGACGTCGCCGCGCCTTACATCAAGAAGGGCGTGCGTCCTCAGGTGGCGGTCCTGCGCGAGCAGGGCGTCAACGGCCAGGTGGAAATGGCCGCGGCGTTCGACCGTGCCGGCTTCAACGCCATCGACGTGCACATGAGCGATATCCTCGCCGGTCGCGTCGATCTGAACGACTTCAAGGGCATGGTTGCCTGCGGCGGCTTCTCCTACGGCGACGTACTCGGCGCCGGTGAGGGCTGGGCCAAGTCGGCATTGTTCAACAGCCGTGCCCGGGATGCCTTCCAGGGCTTCTTCGAGCGCAGCGACACCTTCACCCTGGGTGTGTGCAACGGTTGCCAGATGATGTCCAACCTGCACGAGCTGATCCCGGGCAGTGAGTTCTGGCCGCACTTCGTGCGTAACCGTTCCGAGCAGTTCGAGGCCCGTGTGGCAATGGTCCAGGTCCAGGAGTCGAATTCGATCTTCCTGCAGGGCATGGCCGGTTCGCGCATGCCGATCGCCATCGCCCACGGCGAAGGCCATGCCGAGTTCGAAAGCGCCGAAGCCCTGCTCGAAGCCGACCTGTCCGGCTGCGTGGCCCTGCGTTTCGTCGACAACCACGGCAAGGTCACCGAAAGCTACCCGGCCAACCCGAACGGCTCGCCGCGCGGGATCACCGGCCTGACCAGCCGCGACGGTCGCGTCACCATCATGATGCCGCACCCTGAGCGGGTGTTCCGTGCCGTGCAGAACTCCTGGCGTCCGGACGAGTGGAGCGAAGATGCGGCGTGGATGCGCATGTTCCGTAACGCTCGCGTGTGGGTGAACTAAGCGCCGTGTACAAGCTCAGCTTTTTCGTCCCGCCCAGCCACGTGGAAGTGGTCAAGAACGCTGTATTCGCCGCCGGTGGCGGACGGATCGGCGCTTACGACCACTGCGCGTGGCAGTCGCTGGGCCTGGGTCAGTTTCGCCCGCTGGACGGCAGCCAGCCGTTTCTCGGGCAGACCGGCCAGGTCGAGCATGTGCAGGAATGGAAGGTTGAGCTGGTGGTGGCCGACGCGTTGATCCGTGACGTGGTGACGGCCCTCAAGCAGAGCCATCCCTACGAGACGCCGGCGTACGAAGTCTGGCGTCTGGAAGATTTCTAAGGCACCACCGATAAAGAGCCCGCTGAACCGGTGACGGTCAGCGGGCTTTTTTGTGCGCGTGCAACAGACCGTCAGACCTTGGCACTGACCTCGCTGCGGTTGATCAGGCTGTCCAGCGCCTGGCTCAAACCGGCGGCCTTTTCCCCGATCAGCAGATGCCAGACGCCATCGTCGAGCTGGCTCGAGCCCTGGCACCCCAGGTGCTTCAACTGACACTCCGACAGCGCCTTGTTGTCGCTCAGTTGCACCCGCAGGCGGGTCATGGCGACGCAGTCCAGTTGCCGCACGTTGTCGCTGCCGCCGAAGGCATCCAGCCATTTCAGCGCTTCCTGGGGCGCGATGTGCAGCGCTGGCGGCGCTTCGTCGGCCGTAATGGCGACGGGACTGGACGGCTCCTGCAGCTTGCCGCTGGCGGGCAGGGCCAGGCGGATTTCATCGGCGATGCTGTCGGCCAGCGGGCCGACCACCACCTGCAGGCTGCCGCCCTTGCCGGGGCGCACCACGGCCATGGCGCCCAGGGCCTTGAGTTCGCTGTCCGAGGCCTGGTTGCGGTCCGCCAGTTCCAGGCGCAGGCGGGTGGTGCAGGCACCGACCGTTATCAGGTTGCTCGCGCCGCCCAGGGCGCGGATATAGGCCCCGGCGCGCTGGTTGTCGCTCATGGCCGCCTTGCCGGCGCCCGGGGTGTCTTCGCGGCCCGGGGTTTTCAGGTTGAAGCGTTTGATGCAGAAGTCGAACACCAGGTAGTAGATCACCGCGTACAGCAGCCCCACCGGGAACACCAGCCAGCCGTTGGTCGAGCGCCCCCAGCCGAGGGCCATGTCGATGGCGCCGCCGGAAAAGGTGAAGCCCAGGTGAATGTTCAGCAGGTTGGTCAGGGCCATGGACAGGCCGGTCAGCAGCGCGTGCAGCAGGTACAACAGCGGGGCGAGGAACATGAAGGCGAACTCGATCGGCTCCGTGACCCCGGTGAGGAACGAGGTCAGGGCCATGGACAGGAAGATCCCGCCCATCACCTTGCGCCGTTCCGGCAGGGCGTTGCGGTACATGGCCAGGCAGGCCGCCGGCAGGCCGAACAGCATCACCGGGAACATGCCGGTCATGAACTGGCCGCCCTTGGGGTCGCCGGCGAAGTAGCGGGTCAGGTCGCCGGTCACCACGGCACCGGTGGCCGGGTCGGTGAAGCTGCCGAAGATGAACCAGGCCATGTTGTTCAGGATGTGGTGCAGGCCGGTGATGATCAGCAGGCGGTTGAACACGCCGAAGACGAAGGCGCCGAGGCTGCCGCTTTCCATCAGCAACTGGCCGAAGCTGTTGATGCCGTGCTGGATCGGCGGCCAGATCAGGCCGAACACCACGCCCAGGCCGACGGCGCTGAAGCCGGTGACGATCGGCACGAAGCGCCGCCCGCCGAAGAACGCCAGGTATTCCGGCAGCTTGATGTCCTTGAAGCGGTTGTACAGGGCGCCGCCCAGCAGGCCGCTGATGATCCCGGCAAGCATGCCCATGTTGATGCTGGCGTCGAGCACCTTGAGGGTCGCCACCATCACCAGGTAGCCGATGGCCCCGGCCAGGCCGGCGGTGCCGTTGTTGTCCCTGGCGAAGCCCACGGCGATGCCGATGGCGAAGATCAGCGCCAGGTTGGCGAAGATGGCCAGGCCGGCATCGTGGATGATCGCGATGTTCAGCAGGTCGGTGTCGCCCAGGCGCAGCAGCAGGCCGGCGATCGGCAGGATCGCGATCGGCAGCATCAGGGCCCGGCCCAGGCGCTGCAGGCCTTCGATGAATAATTGGTGCATGGCGTGTCTCCCGGTGTTCTTGTTGTTCTTCAGCTCAGGGGCCAGTGTTGGTGGCAGGCATGGCGCACCGCCGAGGCGCTGCTCAGGTTCAGCAGGTCATGGCTGATACGTCGGCATTCGGCGGCGTCCAACTGGCGGACCCGCTCCTTGATTTCGCCCACTTGCGGCGGGCTCACCGACAGTTCGCTGACTCCCAGGCCGATCAGCACCGGCGTTGCCAGCGGGTCGGACGCCAGGGCGCCGCACACACCGACCCAGCGCCCATGCCTGGCCGCGCCGGCGCAGGTCTGGGCGATCAGCCGCAACAGCGCCGGGTGCAGGGCGTCGACCCGGGCGGCGAGGCCCGCGTGGTCACGGTCCATGGCCAGGGTGTACTGCGACAGGTCGTTGGTGCCGATGGACAGGAAGTCGGCGTACTCGGCCAGTTGTTCGGCGAGCAGGGCGGCGGCCGGGACTTCGATCATCACCCCCAGCTCCGGACGCTGGCCGATCCCCAGCCCGGCACACAGGCAATCGATGCGCTCGCGGATATGCAGCAGCTCGTCCAGCTCGCTGACCATCGGCAGCAGAATGCGGCAGCGTTGCAGCGGGCTGACTTGCAGCAAGGCCCGCAGTTGCTGGTCCAGCAGTTCCGGACGGGCCTGGGCCAGGCGGATGCCGCGCAGGCCCAGCACCGGGTTGGCTTCCACCGGCAGCGGCAGGTAGTCCAGTTGTTTGTCGCCGCCCACGTCGATGGTGCGGATGATCACCGACTTGTCGCCCATGGCGTCGAGCACGCCTTGATAGGCCTGGCGCTGCTCCTGCTCGTCTGGGGCGGTCTGGCGGTCGACGAACAGAAACTCGGTGCGCAGCAGGCCGACGCCATCGGCGCCATTGGCATGGGCACCCTGGGCCTCCTGGCTGGAAGCGACATTGGCGGCGACCTCGATCGTCTGGCCATCGAGGGTCCTGGCCGGCAGCTGGGCCTGTTGCTGTTGTTGCGCGCGGCGCTGCTGGCGGGCCAGGTGGGCCTGGCGCACCTGCTCGATGCGCGCGCTGTCCGGGGTCAGTTCCAGGCGGCCGTGATCGGCATCCAGCACCACGGGTTGATCTTGGGGGACGTGCAGAATCTCCGGGCCCAGGGCCACCAGGCAAGGCAGGCCCTTGCCGCGCGCCAGGATCGCCACATGGGAGGTGGCGCCGCCCGCGGCCATGCACAGGCCGGCTGCGCCTTGTTCGCTCAGTTGCAGCAAGTCGGACGGGGTCAGTTCGTGGGCCGCGACTATGGCGCCGGGGGGCAGCTGGTACTGCCAGGCTTCGCCGAGCAGGGCGCGCAGGACCCGCTGTTGCAGGTCGCGCAGGTCGTTGGCGCGCTCGGCCAGCAGGGCGTTGCCCAGTTGCAGCAGGATTTCGCATTGTTCATTGATAGCGTCGCGCCAGGCATGGGTGGCGGCACGCCCCTGGCCGATGCTCTGGCGGGCGGCGTCCAGCAGCGCCGGGTCTTCCAGCAGCGCCAGATGGGCGGCGAAGATCGCTTCTTCCTGGGCATCCTTGCGTTGCCGGGCGTGGCTCAGGGTGCCGCGGATGTCGCCGCATACCTTGTCCAGGGCCAGATCCAGCGCCTGCTGTTGCTCCAGGGGCCGGTGGTCGCCGCTGTCGTCGGGCAGGCTCATGGCGGTCAGGTGAAACAGCGGCCCGCAGACCAGCCCCGGGGCGGCGCAGACACCCTGGATCACCCCGGCTTCGGCGGGGCGCTGGGGCGCGGTGGTGTTGAGGGTTGGCGCCGCGGCATGGGTGTCTTCGACCAGCGGGGTGGCGAGGGCGTCCAGCAGCGCCAGCAGGGCGGCCTTGCAGTCCTTGCCCTGGCAACTGACCCGCACTTCGTCCTGCTCGCCGACCCCCAGCCCCATCAGGCTGACCAGGCTGTCGCAGGACGCCGACTTGCCGTTGAAATGCAACTGCGCCTTGCTGCCGAAACCCTGGGCGGTCTGGCGGATCAGCGCCGCCGGCCGGGCGTGCAGGCCTCCACGGTGATTGACCCGGGTCTGGCCTTCGGCCTCCTCGGTCGAGCTGTCCTGCTGCGGGTCCTGGGCGCCGTTGCTCGCGCGGGGCACGATATGCAGCAGCGGCTCGCCGACTTTCACCGATTTCAGGGTGATGGGCAGGGTCTGGAACTGCTCGCCATTGGTCAGGATCATCAGGCTGATCAGGCTCTTGCTGTGGCGGGCGACCTTGTCGAGGTCGAAACGCAGCAAGGCCTGCCCACTGCTGACCCGGGCGCCTTCCTGCACCAGCATGGAGAAGCCCTCGCCCTGCAACTGGACGGTGTCCAGGCCCAGGTGCAACAGCAGCTCCGCACCGTTGTCGGCGCGCAGGGTCACCGCGTGGCCGGTGCGTGCGGCGTGCACCACCACCCCGGCGCAGGGGGCGTGCAGGGTGTTGTTCAGCGGGTCGATGGCGATCCCGTCGCCCATGGCGCCGCTTGCGAACACCAGGTCGGGAACCCTGGCGAGGGTGAGCACCGGGCCGCTCAAGGGAGCGCCGAGCGTCAGGTCTTTATTGTTGTTGTGCATGGCGCAGTACTCGTCCGTGGAAGGAAAGGCTCAGTGGGTGCGGGTCACTTTGCTCAGGTGGCGTGGCTGGTCCGGGTCCATGCCGCGGGCTTCGGCAAGGCTCGCGGCCATGCGGTAGAAGCTCTGGATCGCCAGGATCGGGTCGAGCGCCGGGTGTTCGGCCCGGCTCAGGGTCAGGTCGCGTTCGGCAATATCGTCCGGCGCCGCCAGCAGCACCCGGGCGCCACGCTGGCGCATGTCGGCAGCGAGGCTGATCAGGCCGGCCTGTTCGGCGCCCCGTGGGGCGAACACCAGCAGCGGGTAGTTGTCGCCGATCAGCGCCATCGGGCCGTGGCGAACTTCCGCGCTGCTGAAGGCTTCGGCCTGGATGGACGAGGTTTCCTTGAGTTTCAGCGCCGCCTCCTGGGCGATGGCGAAACCGGCGCCACGGCCGATCACCATCAGCCGCTGGCTGTCGCGCAGGGCCTCGACGGCCGGGCTCCAGTCCTGGGTGGCCGCCTCGCGCAGGCCTTGGGGCAGGGCGAGGCCGGCCTCCAGCAGTTGCGCGTCCTGTTTCCAGTGGGCGATCAGGCGCGCGCTGGCGCTGAGGGTGGCGATAAAGCTTTTGGTCGCCGCCACGCTGCGTTCGGCGCCGGCGTGCAGTGGCAGGCAGAACTCACTGGCGGCCTCCAGCGGCGTGTCCAGGGCGTTGACCATGGCCACGCTCAGGGCGCCGCGTTTGCGCAGCAGGCGCACGCTGTTGACCAGGTCGGGGCTCTGCCCGGACTGGGAGAAGGCGAACACCGCCTGGCCGCTGACCCGCAGCGGCGCCTGCTGCATGGTCACCACCGACATCGGCAGCGAAGCCACCGGGATGCCCAGTTGCTGCATGGTCAGGTAGGCGAAGTAGCTGGCGGCATGGTCGGAGCTACCGCGGGCGACGGTCATCACCACTTGCGGCGGCTGGCGGTTCAGGCGCCCGGCCACTTCGATCAGTGGCGGGTCCAGTTGCTGCAACTGGCCTTCGACGGCCAGGGCCGAGGACAGCGCCTCTTCAAGCATTTTTGAAGTCAATGTCTTCTCCTTCGACCATGACGGCGGTCAGTGTGAGTGAGCGATCCAGGCACACGCAGTCGGCCCAGCTGCCGACTTGCAGGCGCCCACGTTCGGCCAGGCCGAGGTAATCGGCGGGAAATTGCGACAGGCGTTGCGAGGCTTCGGCCAGGGGCAGGCCGATCTTCACCAGGTTGCGCAGCGCCTGGTCCATGGTCAGGGTGCTGCCGGCCAGGGTGCCGTCCGGCAGGCGTACGCCGCCCAGGCATTTGGTCACGGTGTGGCTACCGAGCTTGTATTCGCCGTCCGGCATGCCGGCGGCCGCGGTGGAGTCGGTCACGCAGTACAGGCAGGGGATCGAGCGCAGGGCCACGCGCATCGCGCCGGGGTGGACGTGCAGCAGGTCGGGGATCAGTTCCGCGTACCGGGCATGGGCCAAGGCGGCGCCGACGATGCCTGGCTCGCGGTGGTGCAGCGGGCTCATGGCGTTGTACAGGTGGGTGAAGCTGGTGGCCCCGGCATCGAGCGCGGCTACGCCTTCTTCGTAACTGCCCAGGGTGTGGCCGATCTGCATGCGGATGCCCCGGGCGCTGAGGGCGCGGATCAGGGCGTCGTGGCCGGCGATCTCCGGAGCGATGGTGATCACCCGGATCGGCGCCAGGCGCAGATACGCCTCGACCTCGGCCAGCAGCGCGGTGTGGGCGAAGTTGGGCTGGGCGCCGAGTTTGCCCGGGTTGATGTAGGGGCCTTCCAGATGCACGCCGAGTACCCGGGCGCTGCCGCTGGGGCGCTGTTCGCAGTATTCGCCCAGGGCCCCCAGGACCCGGGTGATGTCGGCGGTCGGCGCGGTCATGGTGGTGGCCAGCAGCGAGGTGGTGCCGAAGCGCACGTGGGTGCGGGCGATGGTCTCGAAGGCCGGGGTGCCTTCCATGATGTCCTTGCCGCCGCCGCCGTGCACATGCAGGTCGATGAAGCCCGGCAGCAGATAGGGCAGGTCGTTGTCCGTCGGGTCGCAGGGGCTGCCGTCGATGCCGGCGACCTTGCCGTCCCGGTGGATCAGGCGGCCGCGAATCCAGCCGTGGGGGGTGAGGATATTGTGTTCGGACATGGGCAGCTCTCTGGGGACCTTCGTCGGCGACTTAGCGACGCAGCTCGGCGACGAAGTCGTAGTAGTCGTTGCGGCAGTAGGTGTCGGTGATTTCGATGGGGGTGTTGTCTTCGAGATAGCCGATACGGGTCATCAGCAGCATGGCGGTGCCGGGGGCGATGCCCACCAGGGCGGCGAACTCGTCGGAGGCGTTGATCGCCTGGATATGCTGCAGAGCGCGGACCACCGGGCGGCCGATGCCATCGAGGTAGGCGTAGAGCGAGTCGCCCACCGCATCGGGCTGGGCAATGATCGAGGCCGGCAAGGTGCTCATCTCGATCGCCATCACCGTGTCGTCGGCTTTGCGCAGGCGCTTGAGGCGCGCGACTTTGTCGTTCGGCGACAGGCCCAGGCGGATCAGTTCTTCGTGGGTCGGCGTGGTGATTTCCCGCTCCAGCCACTGGGAGCCGGGCACGAAACCCTTGAGGCGAAGCATTTCGCTGAAGCCGGACAGCCGCGACAGCGGTTGTTCCAGGCGCGGCGTGATAAAGGTGCCGGAGCCCTGGCTGCGGCGGATCAGGCCTTGTTCGAACAGCACTTCCAAGGCTTTGCGGGCGGTCACCCGGGAGATGCTCAGCATCTCGCTCAGGTTGCGTTCCGAAGGCAGGGCCTGTTCGGCTTTCCACTGGCCGGCGTGGATCGCGGCTTCGAGGTTGCGCGCCAGTTGCAGGTACAGCGGGGTCGGCTGGGTGTCGTCGGGGCGCAGGGCCAGGATGGGATTCATGGGTCGAGGTTCCGATGCGTTATTAGAGTGTTGTCGCCCGGTAATGCGGCAAAAACTAATACCACTTAAATACCATGTCAATGCCGGAAAATGGGCGTTATCGAGCGATGGCGGGCGCTTTTTGGGCGCCGATGAGGAGGGTGGGTTGAAGTGGTATTAGGGCGGTCTTGTCGCGAGTGCGAAAATCCCAGGGGCGGCGGTTCTTCGGCGGTGAATTGGTATTCACCTGTCGAAGCCGGCGCGGCCTGGGATTTTTTTTGTAACGGGCGGGGGTAAGCGGTGTTTCTAGCCGGGATCAGGGGCGGATTTCGATCAGGGTGCCGTCCGGGACCAGGCCCCAGACTTCCCGCATGTCGATGTTGCGCATGGCGATGCAGCCGTCGGTCCAGTCCAGGGTATGGAAGTACTGCTCGGGGTAGTCTTCGCTGTCCGGGGTGCCGTGGATCATGATCATGCCGCCGGGTTCCACGCCTTCGCGGCGCGAGCGCGCCGAGTCGCTGATGTTCGGGTAGGAGATATGCATGGCCAGGTTGAAACGCTCGCTGGTCTTGCGCCAGTCGAGCCAGTAGAGGCCTTCCGGCGTGCGCTTGTCGCCTTCCATGAGCTTCGGCCCCTTGGGCTGTTTGCCCAGGGAAATACGGTAGGTCTTGAAGGGTTTGCCGTCGTTGATCAGTTGCAACTGATGGGCCGACTTGAGGACCAGGACTTTTTCGATGACCTTGCCGTTCAGGGGATCGGCCGCGGAAGCATGGGAAACAGTAATGACCGAGCAGCAGAAAAGGGCGAGCAACCAGCGCATTGAAACGATATCCCTAAAAGTACACAGGTGCCGCGTACGTAGTGTGGTTTAAGTGATGGCAGGCTGAGCCAAGGGCGGAATGGACTCGGAACGCACGGGGTATTCCTCGTTTCGCCGGTCAGCGAAGAAGCATTCTAAGGTACGCCCGACCGTGCGAAAAGCCAGCTCGGCCCAGGGGATATCGGCTTCTTCGAAAAGCCGGACTTCCAGGCTCTCCGCGCCGGCGGCGAAATCCAGGTCCGCCAGCTCGGCGCGAAAGAAAACATGCACCTGGCTGATATGCGGAACGTCGATCAGGGTATAGATGCGCAGGTTGCGCACCCGCGCGCAGGCTTCCTCGAAGGTCTCGCGAATGGCCGCCTGCTCGACGGTCTCGCCGTTCTCCATGAACCCCGCCGGCAGCGTCCAGTAACCCCGGCGCGGCTCGATCGCGCGCCGGCACAGCAGCACCTGGGTGCCCCAGGTGGGCAGGCAGCCGGCGACTATGTTCGGGTTCTGGTAATGAATGGTCTGGCAGTGGTCGCAGACAAAACGCAGGCGCGAATCGCCTTCGGGAATGCGCTGGGTGACCGGGTGACCGCACTGGCTGCAGAATTTCATGCTGGGTATCCGAAAAGGCTGGGCCTATCTTGGCGTGCGCGGGGCTTTGTCGGCAAGTTGTCGTTAAGCGACATGGCGCGGATCGGGGGGTTGGGCGACCGGTTTGTTTGGTGCATGATGCAAGGCAGCGCATAGATCGAGAAGACTCATGCTGGACGAGCTACTGCACCGGGTAAGCAACCATACGCCGCGAACGCTGGAGACGGACCGACGTTTCCCCGAGGCCGCCGTGCTGGTGCCCATTACCCGCAGTGACGAGCCCGAGTTGGTGTTGACCCTGCGGGCCAGCGGCTTGTCCACCCACGGCGGCGAAGTGGCTTTTCCCGGCGGCCGCCGCGATCCCGAAGACCCCGATCTGGTGTTCACCGCCCTGCGCGAAGCCGAAGAGGAAATCGGCCTGCCGCCGGGGCTGGTGGAAGTGATCGGCCCTTTGAGCCCGGTGATTTCCCTGTATGGGCTCAAGGTCACGCCTTATGTCGGGGTGATTCCCGATTATGTCGAATACCTGGCCAACGACGCCGAGATCGCCGCGGTGTTCAGCGTGCCGCTGGAGTTCTTCCGCCAGGACCCGCGCGAGCATACCCACCGCATCGATTATCAGGGCCGCAGCTGGTACGTGCCGAGCTACCGCTTCGGCGAGTACAAGATCTGGGGCCTGACGGCGATCATGATCGTCGAACTGATCAACCTGCTGTACGACGCCAAGATCAGCCTGCACCAACCGCCGAAAAGCTCTATCAATATCTGAAGCCATCGCCCGTATGGCCCGAACCCTGCTGCTCACCCGAGCCTGCCTGGCCCTGAGGACAAGAATATGAAATACCGCCTGGGCGATGCCCGCGTCGAAACCCATCCGCAAAGCTGGGTGGCACCCAATGCCACGCTGGTGGGCAAGGTCAAGCTGGAGGAGGGGGCCAACGTCTGGTTCAACGCGGTGCTGCGCGGTGACAACGAGCTGATCCTGATCGGCAAGAACAGTAACGTGCAGGACGGCACCGTGATGCACACCGACATGGGCTTTCCGTTGACCATCGGCACCGGCGTGACCATCGGCCACAACGCCATGCTGCATGGCTGCACCGTCGGCGACTACAGCCTGATCGGCATCAACGCGGTGATTCTCAACGGCGCGAAGATCGGCAAGAACTGCATCATCGGCGCCAACTCGCTGATCGGCGAAGGCAAGGAGATTCCCGACGGTTCGCTGGTGATGGGCTCGCCGGGCAAGGTGGTCCGCGAGCTGACCGAGCAGCAGAAGAAAATGCTCGAAGCCAGCGCCGCGCACTATGTGCACAATTCCCAGCGCTACGCCCGCGACCTGGCCGAGCAAGAATGATGAAGGCGGCCGAAAGACCCGTTTCCTCGCCCTGCGTGAGCATCTGCGCGCTGGACGATGACGACATCTGCACCGGTTGCCAGCGCACGGTCGACGAGATCACCCGCTGGAGCCGCATGGACAACGCCGAGCGCCGCGAGGTGCTGGCGCTGTGTCATGAGCGGGCCAAGTCCAGCGGGCTGCTGTGGATGCTGGGCGGCACATCCACCACCTGACGGCCTGTCTCCACCTGTAGCCGCTGCCGAGCCCCGCGAGGCTGCGACCGAGCGCGCAGCGCTCGCCAGCTACCCCGTCCGCGACTACCGGGTTTTGCGCGCTCTTTGCCGCTCAAGTACCCTGTCTGCCTTATCCAGAGGTACTCCCCGGCCCATGCTCTTCCTGATCGCCTATATCGGCAGCGTCGTACTGATCAACTACGCCTTTTCCACGGCGCCGCACCTGGACATCATCTGGTCGGCCTGGGGCGGGCTGGTGTTCATCCTGCGCGACATGGTGCAGATCCGCTTCGGCCATGGCGCGATCGTCGCCATGCTGGCGGCGCTGGTGCTGTCCTACGTGACCTCCGACCCGGCCATCGCCCTGGCCAGCGCCACGGCATTCGCGGTTTCCGAATGCATCGACTGGCTGGTGTTCAGCATCACCAAGCGCCCGCTGCACGACCGCCTGTGGATAAGTTCGGCGCTGAGCATTCCCCTGGATACCTTTATCTTCTTCGGCCTGATCGACGCCCTGACACCCGGGGTGATCCTCACCGCGCTGGGCTCGAAGTTCGCCGGCGTCACCGTGGTCTGGCTGGCCATGGCCTGGCGCTTGCGCAAGGCGGCGTGCGCGAGCTGAGGCCAAAGCGCGCGGTTCATGTAAAATGCCGCGCTTTCTTCCCCATGGGCCGCCTGGCGCGACCCGCGATGATCCGCTCCTTTTGAGGACCTTCAGATGACTCGTATCGGAACTCCACTGTCGCCGACCGCGACCCGCGTTTTGCTGTGTGGCTGTGGTGAATTGGGCAAGGAGGTGGTGATCGAGCTGCAACGCCTGGGCGTTGAAGTGATTGCCGTGGATCGCTACGCCAACGCGCCGGCCATGCAGGTCGCCCATCGCAGCCATGTGATCAACATGCTCGACGGCGCCGCGCTGCGGGCGGTGATCGAGGCGGAGAAGCCGCACTTCATCGTGCCGGAGATCGAAGCCATCGCCACCGCGACCCTGGTGGAGCTGGAGTCCGAAGGTTTCACCGTGATCCCGACCGCCCGTGCCGCCCAGTTGACCATGAACCGCGAAGGCATCCGTCGCCTGGCCGCCGAAGAGCTGGACCTGCCGACTTCGCCTTACCACTTCGCCGATACCTTCGAAGACTACCGCAAGGCCGTGGAAGACCTGGGCTTCCCGTGCGTGGTCAAGCCGGTGATGAGTTCCTCGGGCAAGGGTCAGAGCCTGCTGCGCAGCGTCGACGATGTGCAGAAAGCCTGGGACTACGCCCAGGAAGGCGGCCGCGCCGGCAAGGGCCGGGTGATCATCGAAGGTTTCATCGATTTCGATTACGAAATCACCCTGCTGACCGTACGCCACGTTGGCGGCACCACCTTCTGCGCGCCGGTCGGCCATCGTCAGGAGAAGGGCGACTACCAGGAATCCTGGCAGCCCCAGGCCATGAGCCCGAAAGCCCTGGCCGAGTCCGAGCGCGTGGCCAAGGCCGTGACCGAGGCCCTGGGCGGTCGCGGTCTGTTCGGCGTCGAACTGTTCATCAAGGGCGACCAGGTCTGGTTCAGCGAAGTGTCGCCGCGTCCTCACGACACCGGCCTGGTGACCCTGATTTCCCAGGACCTGTCGCAGTTCGCCCTGCACGCGCGGGCGATTCTCGGCCTGCCGGTGCCGTTGATCCGTCAGTTCGGGCCATCGGCTTCGGCGGTGATCCTGGTGGAAGGCAAGTCGACCCAGACCGCGTTCGCCAACCTGGGTGCGGCCCTGAGCGAGCCGGACACGGCCCTGCGCCTGTTCGGCAAGCCTGAAGTCAACGGCCAGCGCCGCATGGGCGTGGCCCTGGCGCGCGACGAGTCGATCGAGGCCGCCCGGGCCAAGGCGACCCGTGCTTCCCAGGCGGTGGTTGTAGAGCTATAAAAAGCATCGTGGGCAAGCAGCCTTGCTCCTACAGGTCAGTACAACCTGGCAGGAGCGAGCGGGCGGCGATCCGACTTGCCCGCGATGACGTCCCGTCAGCCGATCCGATTCAGGTCGTTGTTACGCGTTTCCTTCAGGCACAGCACGGCGATCAGGCTGAGCACCGCTGCCGCCGACACATAGCCGCCCACCCAGCTCAATCCCCCCATCGCCACCAGCTTCTGGGCGAAGAAGGGCGCCGCTGAGGCGCCGACGATGCCGCCCAGGTTATAGGCCGCCGACGCGCCGGTGTAACGCACGTGGGTCGGGAACAGTTCTGGCAGCAGGGCGCCCATTGGTGCGAACGTCACCCCCATCAGAAACAGCTCGATGCACAGGAACAGCGCCACGCCTGCGGTCGAGCCCTGGGTCAGCAGCGGTTCCATGGTGAAGCCGGAAAGTATCGCCAGCAGGCCACCGACGATCAGCACCGGCTTGCGCCCATAACGGTCGCTGGCCCAGGCCGACAGCGGCGTGGCCGCGGCCATGAACAGCACCGCGAAGCACAGCAGGCCGAGGAAGGTCTCGCGGCTGTAGCCCAGGGTGGCGACGCCGTAGCTCAGGGAAAACACCGTCGAGATGTAAAACAGCGCATAGCACACCACCATCGCCGCGGCGCCCAGCAGCACCGGTTGCCAGTACTGGCTGAACAGTTCGACCAGCGGCATCCTGACCCGCTCCTGGCGGGCGATGGCGTTGGCGAACACCGGGGTTTCGTGCAGCTTCAGGCGTACATAGAGGCCCACCAGCACCAGCGCGGCGCTGAGCAGGAACGGAATCCGCCAGCCCCAGGCGCGGAACTGTTCGTCGCTCAGGCTCATGGCCAGGGTCAGGAACAGGCCGTTGGCGGCGAGGAAGCCGATCGACGGCCCCAGTTGCGGGAACATGCCGAACCAGGCGCGTTTGCCCGCTGGCGCGTTTTCGGTGGCCAGCAGCACGGCGCCGCCCCATTCGCCGCCCAGTCCCAGGCCCTGGCCGAAGCGCAACAGGCACAGCAGGATCGGGGCCCAGGCGCCGATGCTGTCATAACCGGGCAGCACGCCGATCAGGGTGGTGCACACACCCATCAGCAGCAGTGAAGCCACCAGGGTCGATTTGCGGCCGATCCGGTCGCCGAAGTGGCCGAACAGCGCCGAGCCCAGGGGCCGGGCGAGGAAGGCGATGCCGAAGGTCAGGAAGGCCGAGAGCATCTGGGCGGTGCCGGAGCTCTGCGGGAAGAACACCGGGCCGATCACCAGCGCGGCGGCGGTGGCGTACACGTAGAAATCGTAGAACTCGATGGCGGTGCCGATAAAGCTGGCGGTGGCCACGCGGCTGGCGGAATTGGCCGGCTGGGCAGGCGTGGAAGTGCTGTAAGCGGTGCTGGTCGTCATGCGGTTATCCCTGACAGTCATGTGCTCCATGGGAGCGAATTATTATGGTCGAGCACCCAGGGATGTGGGTTTGGCGCGGGCACGGCTCGGGGTGGGAGCGGGCACCGGACAGAAGCGGGTGGGGCGGGGCGGAAGCCGCTGGGTGCGGATAGCACGCGGGTTCTGCGGGGCTTGGGTAAGCGAAACGATTATAGGAAGGCCCCTAACGACTCAACAAGCAGGACTTGTATCTCGTGGCCCGTAGCCCTGTAGCCGCTGCCGAGCCCGCGAGGCTGCGATCGGCGGCGCAGCCGTCGCAAAACCTGCCCATGAGGTGGGGCTGGCGGAATGCGGATGCAGGGTTTGCGAGCGCTTTGCGCTCGATCGCAGCCTCGCGGGCTCGGCAGCGGCTACAAGCTACGGCGCTGGGCTGGCGCCCGGCTTGGTGTGCCAGATCAGCACGCGGCTGACCCGGTTGTCCTCGGTTTCGAGGATTTCCAGGCGGTAGCGGCCGATCTTCAGGCAGACGGCGCTGTCGGGAATGGTCTCCAGGGCTTCGGTGACCAGGCCGTTGAGGGTTTTCGGGCCGTCACTGGGCAGGTGCCAGCCCAGGCTCTTGTTCAGTTCGCGGATCGAGGCGGCGCCTTCGATCACGTAGCGTCCGTCGGCCAGGGGGTGGATATGCGGGTTGTCGAGGCTGTGCTCGCTTTCGAACTCGCCGACGATTTCTTCGAGGATGTCTTCCAGGGTGACGATGCCCAGCACTTCGCCGTATTCGTCCACCACCATGCCCAGGCGGCGCTGCTGCTTGTGGAAGTTCAGCAGCTGCAGCTGCAGCGGGGTGCTTTCCGGGACGAAGTAAGGTTCGTGGCAGGCCGCGAGAAGTGCTTCCTTGGTCAGGCTGGCGTCCGGCAGCAGGTGGCGGATCTGGCGGGTGTTGAGGACCGCCTCGACCTGGTTGATATCGCTGTGGAACACCGGCAGGCGAGTGCGCTTGGACAGGCGCAGTTGCTCGATGATTTCGGCGATGGGGTCGTCCAGGTTGATCCCGTCGACTTCGCTGCGCGGTACCAGGATGTCGTTGACGGTGATGTTGTCCAGGGCGTGGATGCCCGACACCGGGTGCGGGCGGCAGTTGATATGTTCTTCGTCGTCGTCCGGATCGACCGCCTGCTCGTCTTCGCTCTGCTTGACGGCGCCGGTCTTGCGGCTGAAGGGGCGCAGCAGCAACTGGCTGATGCTGTCCAGCAGCCAGGCCGCGGGGTAGAGGATCTTCAGCGGCACGCCCAGCAGGGTATTGCCCAGGCTGAGAATGGCGTCCGGGTAGCGGGTAGCCAGGGTGCGCGGGAGGTAGTCGGCGAGCACCAGCAACACGCTGGTGGCGATCAGGCAGGCCAGCCAGGGGCCGTTTTCCGCCCACTGCGCGAGTGCCAGCAGGGTGCCGATGATGACTGCCAGCACCCGGCTCAGGGTGTTGCACAGGATCAGGCTGTCACGGGGGAAGCTCAGGCGCGCCACCGGCTTGTCGCCGGAGCGCGTGGCGGTGCGCAGGGTCAGCAGGTGTTGCTGGGCGGCTTCGATGGCGGTGAACAGCCCCGACCACAGCACCAGCAGGGCCAGGACCACGAGCATCGGCTCTGCGGGCAGATTGTCCATTATCGCCGCTCGTCAGATATGCAGGATGTATTCACGGACCAGCTTGCTGCCGAAATACGCCAGCATCAGCAGGCAGAAGCCGGCCAGGGTCCAGCGAATCGCCTTGTGCCCGCGCCAGCCGAGGCGGTTGCGGCCCCACAGCAGCACGCTGAACACCACCCAGGCCAGGCAGGCCAGCAGGGTCTTGTGCACCAGGTGCTGGGCGAACAGGTTCTCGACGAACAGCCAGCCGGAAATCAGCGACAGCGACAGCAGGGTCCAGCCGGCCCAGAGGAAACCGAACAGCAGGCTTTCCATGGTCTGCAGCGGCGGGAAATTCTTGATCAGCCCGGACGGGTGCTTGTGCTTGAGCTGGTGGTCCTGCACCAGCAGCAACAGGGCCTGGAACACGGCGATGGTGAACATGCCGTAGGCGAGGATCGACAGCAGGATATGCGCCAGGATGCCCGGTTCTTCGTCGATCACCGGCACCGTGCCGGTGGGCACGAACTGCGCCAGCAGCACGGTCAGCGCCCCCAGCGGAAACAGCAGCACCAGCAGGTTTTCCACCGGAATGCGCGCGCAGGCCAGCAGGGTCAGGGCAATCACCGCGGCGGCGATCAGGCTGGCGGCGCTGAAGAAGTCCAGACCCAGGCCGACAGGCGTCATCAGGTGGGCCAGGAGGCTGGCGCCATGGGCGAGCAGGGCAAGGATGCCGAGCGAGACCAGCAGGCGCTTGTTCGTCTTGGCGGCTTTGGCCAGGCGAGAGCCTTGGTAGAAAGTCGCAGCGGCATATAAAAGAGCGGCGGCGAGGGTCGTTAGCAAGCTGGGTGACAAGGGGAGCATAAATCCTGTTAGGCAAGCCCGAAAGTCGTTGAGTTTGGCATAGAACCGCCACCACACGAAAGACCGCGACACCAGACGGCGGCTGTGCGTCGCGTGCAGTCTTCGCTATAATCCGCGACCTGCCCACCGAGCACCTCTATATATAGGGCCCGGGCCGCCATTACCTCGGTCTACCCAGGGCCTGAAAGGATCGCGCATGTTTGAAAACCTAACCGACCGTCTCTCGCAGACGCTGCGCCATGTCACCGGCAAGGCCAAGCTGACCGAGGACAACATCAAAGACACCCTGCGCGAAGTGCGCATGGCGTTGCTCGAAGCCGACGTCGCCCTGCCGGTGGTCAAGGATTTCGTCAACTCGGTGAAGGAACGTGCGGTCGGCACTGAAGTGTCGCGCAGCCTGACCCCGGGCCAGGCCTTCGTGAAGATCGTCCAGGCCGAACTCGAAAGCCTGATGGGTGCGGCTAACGAAGACCTGAACCTGAGCGCCGTGCCGCCTGCCGTCGTGCTGATGGCCGGTTTGCAGGGCGCCGGTAAGACCACCACCGCCGGCAAGCTCGCGCGCTTCCTTAAAGAGCGCAAGAAGAAGAGCGTGATGGTGGTGTCCGCCGACGTTTATCGTCCGGCGGCGATCAAGCAGCTCGAAACCCTGGCCAATGACATTGGCGTGACCTTCTTCCCGTCCGACCTGAGCCAGAAGCCGGTCGCGATCGCCGAAGCGGCTATTAAAGAAGCCCGACTCAAGTACATCGACGTGGTCATCGTCGACACCGCCGGTCGTCTGCACGTCGACGCCGACATGATGCAAGAGATCCAGGCGCTGCATGCGGCGGTCAAACCGGTGGAAACCCTGTTCGTGGTCGACGCCATGACCGGCCAGGACGCCGCCAACACGGCCAAGGCCTTTGGCGATGCGCTGCCGCTGACCGGTGTGGTCCTGACCAAGGTCGACGGCGATGCCCGTGGCGGTGCCGCGCTGTCGGTTCGTGCGATTACCGGCAAACCGATCAAGTTCATCGGTATGGGCGAGAAGACCGAAGCGCTCGAGCCGTTCCACCCTGAGCGTATCGCTTCGCGCATCCTTGGCATGGGCGACGTGCTCAGCCTGATCGAGCAGGCCGAACAGACCCTCGACAAGGAAAAGGCCGACAAGCTGGCCAAGAAGCTGAAAAAAGGCAAAGGCTTCGACCTCGAAGACTTCCGCGACCAGCTGCAACAGATGAAGAACATGGGCGGCCTCGGCGGCCTGATGGACAAGCTGCCGAATATCGGCGGCGTGAACCTGGCGCAGATGGGCAACGCCCAGGGCGCGGCCGAGAAGCAGTTCAAGCAGATGGAAGCCATCATCAACTCCATGACCCCGGCCGAGCGCCGCGACCCTGAGCTGATCAGCGGTTCGCGCAAGCGTCGGATCGCCATGGGCTCCGGCACCCAGGTGCAGGACATCGGTCGCTTGATCAAGCAGCACAAGCAGATGCAGAAGATGATGAAGAAGTTCTCCGCCAAGGGCGGAATGGCGAAAATGATGCGCGGCCTGGGCGGCATGATGCCCGGCGGCGGCATGCCGAAGATCTGAAGAATCCGCGCCGGCAGCCATGCCGGCGCTTTTCCACGGGGACGTGGAACCTTGAGCAAGCCCCCGGTCGGGGTGCGCTCACCCGCTGTCGCTCGCGACGGCTCCATGGCAAATCTGAGTGGCAGCCGGCAGGCGCCGGAAAAAGTCATTTGCAAAAGTCCGGATATTCCTTAGAATATGCGGCCTTTCGGGCACCCATGCCCGCTGTGCATTTAGATTTGCAGCACCGACTACAGGAACGATGTTCACATGCTAACAATCCGTCTTGCCCTTGGCGGCTCCAAAAAGCGCCCGTTTTACCACTTGACCGTGACCGACAGCCGCAACCCACGCGACGGTTCGCACAAGGAACAAGTTGGCTTCTTCAACCCGATCGCTCGTGGTCAAGAAGTCCGTCTGTCCGTGAACCAAGAGCGCGTAGCCTACTGGCTGAGCGTTGGTGCACAACCGTCTGAGCGCGTTGCTCAGCTGTTGAAGGAATCGGCTAAGGCTGCAGCCTGAACCCTA
The DNA here is from genome assembly GCF_050280705.1 of Pseudomonas sp. NPDC089530. Lineage (NCBI taxonomy): Bacteria > Pseudomonadati > Pseudomonadota > Gammaproteobacteria > Pseudomonadales > Pseudomonadaceae > Pseudomonas > Pseudomonas sp. NPDC089530. The sequence goes on from NZ_JBNNVU010000056.1 coordinate 35,728, forward strand.
TGAACGCGACGCCTGCTTCTGCTGATGATTTGATCGTTATCGGCAAAATCTACTCTGTTCACGGCGTTCGCGGCGAAGTGAAGGTTTATTCCTTTACTGATCCGATTAAAAACCTGTTGGATTACAAAACCTGGACGCTCAAGCGCGAAGGTAGCGTGAAACAGGTTGAGCTGGTCAGCGGACGCGGGAATGAAAAATTCCTGGTCGCAAAGCTCAAGGGTCTCGATGATCGTGAAGAAGCGCGTCTTCTGGCCGGTTATGAGATCTGCGTGCCGCGCAACCTGTTCCCTGAACTGACCGACGGCGAGTACTACTGGTACCAGCTGCAAGGTCTCAAGGTCATCGACACTCACGGACAACTGTTCGGGAAGATCGATCACCTGCTGGAGACCGGCTCGAACGATGTAATGGTGGTCAAGCCTTGCGCTGGCAGCCTGGATGATCGCGAACGCCTGTTGCCCTATACCGAGCAATGCGTGTTGGCCGTCGACCTGGCAGCGGGCGAGATGAAGGTGGATTGGGACGCGGATTTCTAAGCGTGGCTAACTTGCGCGTAGAAGTGATCAGTCTGTTTCCCGAGATGTTTTCCGCCATCAGCGATTACGGCATAACCAGCCGCGCGGTGAAACAGGGGCTGTTGCAGCTGACCTGTTGGAATCCGCGAGACTACACCACGGATCGACACCACACTGTGGACGATCGCCCATTTGGCGGTGGTCCGGGCATGGTGATGAAGATCAAGCCCCTGGAAGATGCTCTGGTTCAGGCCAGGCAGGCCGCCGGGGAGGGTGCGAAGGTGATCTACCTGTCGCCCCAAGGCCGTCAACTGACTCAGTCGGCGGTACGCGAATTGGCGAATGAGGATGCATTGATCCTGATTGCCGGTCGTTATGAAGGCATCGACGAGCGTTTTATTGAAGCGCATGTCGATGAGGAGTGGTCGATTGGCGACTATGTGCTGTCCGGTGGCGAGCTGCCGGCGATGGTCCTGATCGATGCGGTTACGCGACTGCTGCCCGGAGCTTTAGGGCATGCGGATTCCGCGGAGGAAGATTCCTTCACGGATGGTCTGCTGGATTGCCCGCACTACACCCGACCGGAGCCGCCACGCAGGATGCCATGGAACCTTACTGGCATTTTGAGCATGCGCTGCCAGTGACCTGTCCCAAATGGCGCGCGCAAGCGACAAAAATCG
>NZ_JBNNVU010000057.1:0-36562 GCF_050280705.1 Pseudomonas sp. NPDC089530
CGCACCTGCAATGCCGACGAACAAAAAACCGACAGCGCGCGGATCGGGCCGATGTGGGAGCGGTTCTTTGTCGAGGGCCTGTTCGACAGCATCGGTCACCGACAGTCGGACTCGTTCGTCTACGGCGTGTACTCCAACTACGAGTCCGATGCCTCGGGGCAGTTCGACGTCACCGCCGGTGTCGCGGTGGCCGAGGGCAATGCCGATTATCCCTTGGTGCAGATCGAGGGCGGCGAGTACCTGGCGTTCTCCGCCAAGGGGCCGATGCCGGAAGTGGTGATCCAGACCTGGGGTCTGATCTGGGCCTATTTCGAGGACAACCCGCAGATCCACCGGCGTTTCGCCACGGACTTCGAGGTCTACACCGGCGCGGAATCGGTGTCGGTGTACATCGGCATTCAGGCTTCGGACGCACCCTCGCGCTCCAGCAACTGACGTTTGCGCTCCACCCCCCAGCGGTAGCCCGACAGGTTGCCGTCGCTGCGCACCACGCGGTGGCAAGGGATCGCCACCGCCAGGCTGTTGGCGCCACAGGCCTGGGCCACGGCGCGAAAGGACTTCGGCGCGCCGATGCGCTGGGCGATCTCGGCGTAGCTGGCGGTGCTGCCCGGCGGGATCTCCTGGAGAGCCAGCCACACCCGCTCCTGGAACGCCGTGCCTTGCAGGTCCAGTGGCAGGTCCAGGCCAAGGGCCGGCGCTTCGATAAAACCCACCACCTTGGCCACCAGTCGCTCGAACTCCTGGTCGGCGCCGATCAGGTTGGCCCGGGGGAATTTGTCCTGCAGGTCCTGCACCAGGGCATTGGGATCGTCGCCCAGCAGGATTGCGCAGACCCCGCGATTGCTCTGGGCCACCAGGATCGCCCCCAGGGAACACTGGCCGACGGCGAAGCGGATATCGGTATTCTGGCCGCCGGCGCGGTAGTCGCTGGGTTTCATCCCCAGCAACTGATCGGCGGTCTCGTAGAAGCGGCTGTTGGAGTTGAAGCCAGCGTCGTACAGCGCGTCGGTCACCGAATGGCCGTGTTCGAGTTGGCGCCGCACCCGCCGCGAGCGGTGGGCACTGGCATAGCCTTTCGGCGTCAGCCCGGTGGCGGCCTTGAACACCCGGTGAAAGTGGAAGCTGCTCATGCCGGCCTGCTCGGCCAGCTGTTTCAGGCTGGGCAGGGTGTCGGCCGCTTCGATCTGCCGGCACGCGGCGGCCACCAGGGCAGCGTGATGCGCGGCCACCTGGGTCTGGTCGCTGGCGCTGCGTTTGCTGGGCCGGTAGCCGGCGGCTTCGGCCTCTTGCGCGGTGTCGAAGAACTCGACGTTCTCCGGCCGTGGTAGACGCGACAGGCTGCTGGGGCGGCAGTAGACCCCGGTGGTTTTCACGCCATAGACGAACTGGTCGTCAGCACTCGCATCGCGGGCCAGGACCGCGAGCCAGCGTGGATCGCTTTCGATGGGGGACTTGGGCGGGATGCTGGTCATGGGCTCTACTCGCTGACGGATGCCGTTCAGATTAATCGAGGGCAGGGTGCCTGGCACTCCGAGTCTTGCGCTGGAATTCCCGTGGGCTCAACCGGCCCGGCGAAAGGTGAAGTTGATACGCCGTGGACCCAGCAGCGGGTGCGTGCCCTCCTTGAGCGGCAGCACGCCGTGATAGCGCAGGCGGTCGACGCCACCCCAGACCAGCACGTCGCCGTGCAGCAGCGGCACGCGAAACGGGCGATCGCCGCGGCGGTCGCCGCCCAGCTGGAACAGCACCGGCAACCCCAGGGAGACGGACACGATCGGCGCGCTGTAATCGCGCTCGTTCTTGTCCTGGTGCAGGGACATTCGCGCCCCGGGCACATAGTGGTTGATCAGGCAGGCATCCGGCTCGAACCCGGGAAACCCGGCCTCGGCCGCGGCTGCCTGCGCCAGTTCGCGGAACACCTCGGGCATCGCTGGCCAGGGCTGGCCGCTCTGGGGATCGATGGTGGTATAGCGGTAGCCGCTGCGGTCGGTGGTCCAGCCCAGTTGCCCGCAACTGCTCAGGCCGACCGACATGGTGAAGCCGCCGGGCGTGACCATTTGCCGGAAGGGCGCGGCACGCAGCACGCCACGCAGGGCCGGCAGCAGGCGCTCGACCCAGGGCAGGGCGAAGCCGTGGAGCACGAAGGCCTGCGGGCCGATCTGTTCGGTGCGCGGCGCCTGCTGCAGCTCGGCTTCGGCGAACAGCTCGGCGGTGAAGTTACTGGGCATCGTGGAAGATCACTCCTAGGGTGTGCCGGTGGCCGCTGTGCAGGCGGCTGACGCCATGGCGCATGGTCACCCGGTAATGGCCGCGCACGCCGGGCACCGGACGCTGATGCACGGCGAAGATCAGCGCATCCCCTTGCCGCAGGTCTATGACCTGCGGCCGCGACTGCATCCGCGGGCGCTGTTCGGTGAGGACGAATTCGCCGCCGCTGAAGTCGCTGCCCGGGCGCGACAGCAGGATCGCGACCTGCAGGGGAAATACGTGCTCGCCATACAGGTCCTGGTGCAGGCAGTTGTAATCCTGCGGGCCGTATTGCAGCAACAGCGGCGTCGGCCGTTGCTGACCGGCGGCGTGGCAGCGTTGGAGGAAGTCCGTGTGTCGGGGCGGATATTCCACGGCGATGTCCATGATCCGGTTCCAGCAATTGGCCAGGGGCACCAGGTGTGGGTAGAGCCGGCCGCGCAGTTCGGCGACCAGTGCCGGCAGGGGGTAGGCGAAATATTGATACTCGCCGCGGCCGAAGCCGTGCCGGGCCATGACCACCCGCGAGCGGAACCGCTCGCTGCGCGGATACAAGCTGCAAAGGTCATGGCATTCGTCGGCGCTGAGCAGGCCGTGGATCACGGCACTGCCGTCCTGATCGAGTCGCTGCTCGATCGAGGACCAGTTCACCGCGGCGAGGCGTTGTTCCAGGGAGGGGGCGGACATGCGGGCGGTTCCCGAGGCAGAGGCTGATGGCTGCCAGTCTAGGAAGTGCGCGGGCCGCTCACACTCCGGCGCTTGCGTTCGAATTCGTCACTGAAGCAGGGAAGGCGGCTTACAGCGCCTTGCTGACGCTGACATCGCTGATGACGTCGCCGCTCTGGCCGTGCAGGGCCTCCAGCGCGGCCTTGGCTTCTTCCTGGGTTCCGCTTTGCAGCTGGGCGAACTCGAAGCGGCGCTCGCCATTGAGTTTGTATTTGATGACGTACTTGGTCGTTTGGGCCATGGTGACACCTGTTGGTCGCGAGCTTGGGGTGGGTTTCAGCGCAGTTTCGAGCTGGACCGGCGGATGATCTTGATCGAATGGGTGAAGTTCGGCTTGCGGGTGACGCTGATGGGGCGGCGGTTGACGGTGTCGATGGTGATGTTCCAGAAACCGGTGCTCGGCGCGGTGATCCGGGCCGGGAACTTGTCGAATGCGCCGCCATGATAGGTGTGACGTCCGCCGTTCTTGAAGCTTCGGAAGTTGGCGTCGTTCATCAGGCGGATGTTGCAGACCTGGGAGCACTCGATGACGACGATGTCATCTTCGTTGAGGTGCTCGCGCTGGTGGATAAATTTCATGGGCGCCTCCAGAAGGGCTTTTGCTACAAAATCAAAACGATGGCGCAGTTTATCAGGCCGCGGCGGGCGGCTTTGACAATTTAAAACAGTTATTTTTCGTTTATTTAAGATAAATCTGACTTATCCGGAGAAAAATTCCATTTCTACGGTCGGACAATCTTTATCGGAGGAAATGTATGAAATGGGGTGTGTTGACTCTGGCCCTGGCGATCAGCGGGTGTGCGACGGTCTCGGATATTAGCCAGACGCTGCCCACCCTGAATGTGATTTCAGGGAAAAAGCCGCAGGCCTATGCCAAGTGTGTCAGCGACAAGCTGGCTGACAGCCGTGGCCAGTTGCAGATCGAACCGCACAAGGACGGCATGCGCATTATCGTTCCGCAAAAATTCTCGGCGGGGCCAACGGCGGTGTTCGATATCGAAGAGCGTTCCGGCGGTAGCAGCATCAAGCTGCATGAGAGCATGTCCAACGTGCCCGTGCGCCCGGGCGATATCAAGAAGGCGGCGGAAGACTGCATTTCCGGCTGACCGCACAGTTTTTTTCAAGAGCCTGCTCTGGCCCGGATTTGCGTGGCGAGGGCGGGCTTTTTTGTGTCCGACAGCAGGGTAGGCTTGGCTCGCTTGCGTTGTAGCCAAAGGTCTATTGGCCTACGCTTTGTGGGCTTATATAAAATAGGCCTAAGCATATAACTAGAAAATGGAGTTCATCATGATCCCCGTGGATCGACTACTGCTGAGCGGTCTGATGCTGTTTTTCGTCACCAATGCCCAGGCCGTGGACGGGCAGAAGGTGTTTACCCAGGGTGGTGCGCAACCCGGCGCGACAGCGTGCCTGGCCTGCCATGGCGGCGACGGGTTGGGCCTGGCGGCCGCCGGTTTTCCGCGGTTGGCGGGATTGTCGGCGGGCTATCTGCGCAAGCAGCTGGAGGATTTTCGCAGCGGCGCGCGCAGCAACCCGGTGATGCAACCACTGGCCAAGGCCCTGAGCGATGACGAGATACTTGCGGTCAGCCAGACGCTGGCCGCCATGCCTGCCCCGACGCCAGCGCCGATCAACCGCAGCGCCACGGCCGAGGGCACAGGCGCCAGGCTGGCGCTGCGTGGGGCCTGGGAGCGCCAGGTGCCGGAATGCGTGACCTGTCACGGGCCGGGCGGGGTGGGGGTGGGAGACGCCTTTCCGCCCTTGGCTGGGCAGCCGACGGCTTATCTGGTCGGGCAATTGAATGCCTGGCGCGACGGTACGCGCCGCAACGACCCGAACGATCTGATGGGGCACATTGCCAAGGCCCTGACCCCCGAGGAAATCACCGCGGTGGCCGACTACTTCGCCAAGCTCGACAGCCAGCTCGCCAAGGCCAGTAACCAGGAGTCCAAGCCATGAATCGCGATCTTGTAATGGGGCTGTCCCTGGCCTTGCTGACGTTCCAGGCCCAGGGCGCTGCGGTGGCCATGGAGGATCAAACGCAATTGCGCGAGCCGGCGCTGAAGGCGTCCCACCCGCAATACTTTCAACCGCCGGCGGAGAGCGAGTTGCCGGACAATGCCTACGGCAAGATGGTTCGCGATGGCTATGCGCTGTTCATCGACACCAAGCGTCTGGCGCCCACGTTTGTCGGCAACGGCCTCAATTGCAGCAATTGCCACCTGGATCAGGGGCGCTTGGCCAACTCTGCGCCGCTGTGGGGCGCCTATCCGATGTACCCGGCCTATCGCAAGAAGAACGACAAGGTGAACACCTACGCCGAACGCTTGCAGGGCTGCTTCCAGTTCAGCATGAATGGCAAGCCGCCGGCGGCCGACAGCTACGAGATCACTGCGCTGTCGGTGTACTCCTACTGGCTGGCGAGCAAGGCGCCGATTGGCGTCGAGTTGCCCGGGCGTGGTTATCCCGAGGTGCCACAGCCAGCCCAGGGCTACGACCTGGCCCGTGGCGAGCAGGTGTACCGGGGGCAATGCGCGGTCTGTCATGGCGATAACGGCCAGGGCCAGAAGGTCGGGGCGGACTATGTCATGCCGCCGCTCTGGGGCAAGGACTCGTATAACTGGGGCGCCGGCATGCACCGGATCAACACGGCGGCGTCCTTCATCAAATACAACATGCCCCTGGGCAAGGCCGGCAGCCTGAGCGACCAGCAGGCCTGGGACGTGGCGGCGTTCGTCAACCGCCATGAGCGGCCCCAGGACCCGCGCCTGGTGGAGGGCTCGATCGAGAAGACCCGGCTCAAGTTCCACGCCAATGACGGGGTCAACCTGTATGGCCAGACGGTCGATGGCGTGCTGATTGGGCAAGGCATCCGATAAACTGTCGACCATTGTCAAAGATGCCGTCGAAACCCGGGTTTCGGCGGCATCGTTTTTTGGGAGAAAGCATGAAACGCGAACAAGTCCGGGAGAGGCATGCAGAGGGGCATATCTCTGCGACCCATGTGATTCAGAATCCGGCGAGTTCCGGGGAGTGGATAGTGTTCTTCAAGAAAAGCGCGGGGCGCAGCTACTTTCTGGTGGACGACAACGATGAGGTCGAGTCATTCGAGCGGCTGGACGACCTGGTCGGCACCCTGCGCAGCCTGGGCATCAAGTTCGCCGAAATTCACATGTAGGCAGGGCGTGAGGGCCCTGAGAGCCGCCTGTCACTTGCAGACCACCACCACACTGCGGCTTTTGTAGTTGCCGACATCCGCCCCCAGGGTCTTGTCGCTGTCCTTGGGCGACGGCGTGCCGTCGGTGCCGACGATCCGGTAGCCGGTGCCGGCACAGGAGGCATCGGCCTTTTCATAGCAGCTGGCCCAGGAGCCGGCTTCGCCGGAACAATCGATGCTCAGGCCTTGCTCGCCGTCCTCCAGGTAGGTATCGGAGACGGTGGCGCATCCCGTCAGGGCCAGTACCGCGGTCAGTGCCAGGAGCTTGTGCATGGGCGTGGTCATCGTCGAGAAGTTGAGCCCCGGGGAGGGCTGGACACCCTGGGTGAGCGTCTGGACGAAATGCTATAGCGAACCGCCACTGCGGTACAGATCGCCATGAAAAAGCCCTGCACGGGGCAGGGCTCTCTGGGACAAGGGTTGTCTCAAGGCTTGGGGCTGCGCCGTGCCGAGGCGTGTCCCGCCGAATCCTCGAACACCGAGGCCACTTCGACCGCCATCGCCTCGCTGGGGAAGGGGCCGGCGACGTTCTCGCCCTGGGCACTGACCAGCCACCATTGGCCGTCTTTCAGCTTCTTGATCTGGTAACCGTTTACGCTTTTTGTTGCCGACATCTATCTGCCTCGTTGGCGGGTTCAAGGGCGCCATGATAGCGGTAAACGGGCGCACGGATCAGGCTTCAAACGCAGAAAATCGGGGCCTTGCAGCCGGATGGCGGTTTACGCCGCGGGCTATCTGTACGATGCTGCATAGCTATTGCAGAACCCTGTGCGGAACTATCTGTCGCAATATTTCTCTTAGATGGCAGCGGTTAGCCAGCGCGGCCCATTGTAAGGTGCTCGCGGCCTGATTAGACTGCGCCGAAATTCGTACGTACAGCCCTTTTAAGGACTCATATGATCAAGAAATGCTTGTTCCCAGCAGCCGGTTACGGTACTCGCTTCCTGCCAGCGACTAAGGCCATGCCCAAAGAAATGCTGCCGGTGGTGAACAAGCCACTGATCCAGTACGGCGTTGAAGAAGCACTGGACGCTGGCCTGAACGAAATCTCCATCGTCACCGGCCGCGGCAAGCGCGCCCTGGAAGACCATTTCGACATCAGCTACGAGCTGGAAAACCAGATCAAGGGCACCGACAAGGAAAAATACCTGGTCGGCATCCGTCGTCTGCTGGACGAGTGCTCGTTCTCCTACACCCGCCAGACCGAGATGAAAGGCCTGGGCCACGCGATCCTGACCGGCCGCCCACTGATCGGCGACGAGCCGTTCGCCGTGGTCCTGGCGGACGACCTGTGCGTGAACCTGGAAGGCGACGGTGTGCTGAAGCAGATGGTCAAGCTGTACAAGCAGTATCGCTGCACCATCGTCGCGATCATGGAAGTCGACCCGCAGGAAACCAGCAAGTACGGTGTGATTGCCGGCGACCTGATCGGTGACGACCTGTACCGCGTACGTAACATGGTCGAGAAGCCGAAGCCGGAAGATGCGCCGTCGAACCTGGCGATCATCGGCCGCTACATCATGACCCCGGATATCTTCAAGCTGATCGAAGAAACCGAGCCGGGCAAGGGTGGCGAGATCCAGATCACCGACGCCCTGATGAAGCAGGCCCAGGACGGTTGCGTGATTGCCTACAAGTTCAAGGGCAAGCGTTTCGACTGCGGTGGCGCCGAAGGCTACATCGAAGCGACCAACTTCTGCTTCGAGAACTTCTACAAGACCGGCAAGGCTTACTGATAGCCCGCTGTGCCCTTGTACTGAAAAGCCACCTTCGGGTGGCTTTTTCGTTTTATGCCCTTATGTAAATCCTCTAGCGCTGACCGGATACGCATCTGCGGTTATGCTGTCAGCCTGCCTGGGAGAGTGAAATGGCCTACGATTTTGATCTTTATGTAATTGGCGCCGGTTCCGGCGGTGTGCGTTCGGCGCGGTTCGCGGCGGGTTTTGGCGCGAAAGTCGCGGTAGCCGAAAGCCGCTATCTGGGCGGTACCTGCGTCAACGTCGGTTGTGTGCCGAAAAAGCTGCTGGTGTACGGCGCCCACTTCGCCGAGGACTTCGAGCAGTCCGCAGGTTTTGGCTGGAACCTGGGCGAGGCCGATTTCGATTGGGCCACGCTGATCGCCAACAAGGACCGCGAAATCAATCGCCTGAACGGCATCTATCGCAACCTGCTGGTCAACAGTGGCGTGACCCTGCACGAAGGCCACGCCAAGCTGATCGACCCGCATCAGGTGGAGGTCAATGGCCAGCGCTACACCGCCAAGCACATCCTGATCGCCACCGGCGGCTGGCCGCAGATTCCGGATATTCCGGGGCGCGAGCACGCCATCAGCTCCAACGAGGCGTTTTTCCTCAAGCAACTGCCCAAGCGCATCCTGGTGGTGGGCGGCGGATACATCGCCGTCGAGTTCGCCGGGATCTTCCATGGCCTGGGCGCGGATACCCAGCTGCTGTACCGCGGCGACCTGTTCCTGCGCGGCTTCGATGGTTCAGTGCGCAAGCACTTGCAGGGAGAGCTGACCAAGCGTGGGCTCGGCCTGCAGTTCAATGCCGACATCGAGCGCATCGACCGGCACGCCGACGGTAGCCTGAACGTCACCCTCAAGGATGGTCGCGAGCTGGTCACCGATTGTGTGTTCTACGCCACCGGGCGGCGACCGATGCTCGACAACCTGGGGCTGGAAAACACCGGGGTGAAGCTCGACAAGCGTGGTTTTATCGAGGTCGACGAGCAGTATCAGAGCAGTGAGCCGTCGATCCTGGCGATCGGCGATGTGATCGGCCGTGTGCAGTTGACCCCGGTGGCCCTGGCCGAAGGCATGGCCGTGGCGCGGCGCCTGTTCAAGCCGGAGCAGTATCGTCCGGTGGACTACAACATGATCCCGACCGCAGTGTTCAGCCTGCCGAATATCGGCACCGTCGGCCTGACGGAAGAGCAGGCGCGAGAAGCGGGGCACTCGGTGCAGATCTTCGAAAGCCGCTTCCGGCCGATGAAGCTGACCCTGACCGAATGCCAGGAACGCACGCTGATGAAGCTGGTGGTGGACGCCGAGACCGACAAGGTGCTGGGCTGCCATATGGTCGGCCCGGACGCGGGCGAGATCGTCCAGGGCCTGGCGATTGCCTTGAAGGCCGGTGCCACCAAGCGTGACTTCGACGAGACCATCGGCGTGCACCCGACGGCTGCCGAAGAGTTCGTCACTATGCGTACGCCGGTCGCCGGTTAAGCCTTCTCTGGCGGCTGTGGCCGCTGTCCTTCTGTTTCTGGCTCCGCCGCGGCCTTCGCGGCGGCAGCCAGTTGCAGGGCCTCCAGGTTGGTCTCGGCCTTGGTGGCGCGCAATTCCAATTGTCGATTGTCCTGCAGTTGCTGCTCCAGGCTCTGCTTGAGCGCCTGGCTGTCCATCAGGGCGACGCGCAGGCGTTCCTGGAGGAGGGTGTGCTCGTTGCCCAGGCGGGCCGCTTGCTCTGTCAGCTGGCCAAGCTGGCTGTCGGTCTTCTGCGCCTGTTCCTGGGCCTGGCGCAATTCCTTCTGGGTCGCGCGTTGCTCGCTGCTCAGGCGTTCGTTGTCGCGATGCAGCTGGGTGATCTCGTCCTGACGCACCAGCGCGCTTTGCTGGGCCTGGCGCAGTTCCTGCTGCACCTGCTGCAACTGGCCTTCATGGCGGCGCTGATCCTGTTCGCGCTGTTCCTTGACCGCGTTGCGGTAGTGCTCCAGGGCTTCCCGGGCGTGCAGGTGCTTTTCTTCCAGCGAGCGAATCTGCTCGTCCTTGTCTTGCAGGCGCAGTTCGAAGTCGGCCAGGGCCTGGTTCAGCCCGGCATTGCGGGTCTGTTCGGTCTGCAGCATGGAACGGGTGTCCTGCAGCAGCGCGCTTTCGCTGGCCAGGGCCGAGGCCTGGGTCTGCAGCTGCTGCTGCAACTGGGCCTGGGCCTGTTCGGCTGCGGCTTGCTGCTCCGCCAGTTCCTGGTGCTTTTCCTCCAGCAGGGCCCGGGCCTGTTCCACTGGAAGCTGGGCTTTTTCCCGCAGGCGCTTGGCCAGGTTCTGCACCAGTTCCGTCAGTTCATCTTCTAGGGCTTCCTGGGGCGCGGCGCGGCGGGCTTCGCTCTGCTCCAGCTCCTTCAGGTAGCGGTGGATGGTGGTTTTCGAGCCGGTATTGCCCATTTCGATGCGTACTGCGTCGATGCTGGGGTGTTCGCCCCGGGCGAGGATCGCCGAACGGGCAATCTGCACCACCGCTTTGTTAACGCCGCCACGAGCCATGGTCTCTCCTCGGATTTCGTACTTTTTTACGTGGTATGTAATTAGTGTTGATTGTACAGCAAAATAGACGGATGAGATTCGATTTATTGACATGGGATATACTGGTATTACCCCGTGTCAGGGCCAAACGCCCGGTGCCAACCCGCTATTTCCATGGGGCAAAACGAGTCGAGCAGCCCATGAGTGAACTGGATCGCTATCTGCGCGCGGCAACGCGCGACAACACCCGGCGCAGCTACCGGGCGGCCATCGAGCATTTCGAGGTGGCCTGGGGCGGGTTCCTGCCGGCGACCAGCGACAGCGTGGCGCGTTATCTGGCGGCGTATGCGGGGGAGTTGTCGATCAACACCCTGAAGCTGCGGCTATCGGCCCTGGCCCAGTGGCATAACAGCCAGGGGTTCGCCGATCCGACCAAGGCCCCGTTGGTGCGTCAGGTGTTCAAGGGCATCCGCGCGCTGCATCCGGCGCAGGAAAAACAGGCCGAGCCGTTGCAATTGCAGCACCTGGAACAGGTGGTCGCCTGGCTGGAGCAGGAGGCCACCCAGGCCCGCCTCGCCGACCATCAACCGGCCCTGCTGCGGGCGCGGCGCGACAGGGCACTGATTCTCCTGGGATTCTGGCGCGGCTTTCGCAGCGACGAGTTGTGCCGGCTGCGGATCGAACATGTGCAGGCGGTGGCGGGTGCCGGTATCAGCCTGTATCTGCCCCGCAGCAAGAGCGATCGGGACAACCTCGGCAAGACCTGGCATACCCCGGCATTGCGCCGCTTGTGTCCGGTCCAGGCCTATATCGAGTGGGTCAACGCAGCGGCCCTGGTTCGCGGTCCGGTGTTTCGCGGCATCGACCGCTGGGGGCATTTGAGCGAGGAGGGGCTGCACGCCAATAGCGTCATCCCGTTATTGCGCCAGGCGCTGGAGCGCGCGGGGGTTGATGGCGAGCCGTACACCAGCCACTCCCTGCGCCGCGGTTTCGCCACTTGGGCCCATCGCAGCGGCTGGGACCTCAAGTCGCTGATGAGTTATGTCGGCTGGAAGGACGTCAAGTCGGCCATGCGTTATGTCGAGGCCAGCCCGTTTCTCGGCATGGCCCTGACCGAGGAAAAGCCGGTGGACCAGCAAATACAGAATTCTTCTATTAATACTGCGGGCTAATAGCCAAACCTAATCAGCAGCATCAGCTTTGCCAATGAGCCAAGGTTCGGTTCGTTGGTTAGGATTCTCCCCATCAAGTTTCCAACCCAAGTTTTTACCCACTGATGGAGAATCACCGATGCCTATCATCAACAGCCAAGTAAAACCGTTCAAAGCGACCGCCTTCAAGAATGGCGAATTCATCGAAGTGTCGGACGCGACCCTGAAAGGCAAGTGGTCTGTCGTGTTCTTCTACCCGGCTGACTTCACCTTCGTTTGCCCGACCGAGCTGGAAGACCTGGCCGACAACTACGCCGAATTCCAGAAGCTGGGCGTAGAGATCTACAGCGTTTCCACCGACACCCACTTCGCCCACGCAGCCTGGCACAACACTTCGCCAGCCATCGGCAAGATCCGCTACACCATGATCGGCGACCCGACCCTGGCCATCTCCCGCAACTTCGACGTGCTGATCGAAGAAGCCGGTCTGGCTGACCGTGGCACCTTCGTGATCAACCCTGAAGGCCAGATCAAGATCGTTGAAATCAACGACGGCGGTGTCGGCCGTGACGCTTCCGAGCTGCTGCGCAAGATCAAGGCGGCTCAATACGTCGCTGCCCACCCAGGCGAAGTCTGCCCGGCCAAGTGGAAAGAAGGCGAAGCCACTCTGGCTCCTTCCCTGGACCTGGTCGGCAAGATCTGAGTCTGTGAAACGCTACAGCAGGGCGGACCGCCGCACCTAAGTCAGCTGCACCGCCCCAAGAACGCCCGGGCGAGATTCGCTCGGGCGTTTTTTTTCGATCTGAATAAAGGAAATCGCCCGTATGTTGGACGCCAATCTTAAAGCCCAGTTGAAGTCATACCTGGAACGGGTCACCCAGCCGATCGAGATCGTTGCCTCTCTCGACGACGGTGCGAAATCCCAGGAAATGCTCGCGCTGCTGAAAGATGTTGCCAGTCTTTCCAGCCTGATTACCTTGCTCGACAACGGTAACGATGAGCGCAAGCCATCGTTCTCGATCAATCGCCCGGGAAGCGACATCAGCCTGCGTTTTGCCGGCATTCCCATGGGCCATGAATTTACTTCGTTGGTGCTGGCCTTGCTGCAAGTCGGCGGCCATCCCTCGAAAGCCAGTGTCGAAGTGATCGAACAGATCCGCGCCCTCAAAGGCGAGTTCAACTTCGAGACTTATTTCTCGCTGTCCTGCCAGAACTGCCCGGACGTGGTCCAGGCGCTGAACCTGATGGCGGTGCTGAACCCGAACATCCGCCACGTTGCCATCGACGGCGCGCTGTTCCAGGACGAAGTCAACGATCGCAAGATCATGGCTGTCCCCAGTATCTACCTCAATGGCGTGAACTTCGGCCAGGGCCGCATGGGCCTGGAAGAAATCCTCGGCAAGCTGGACACCGGCGCCATCGAGAAACAAGCGGAAAAGATCAGCGCCAAGGACGCCTTCGACGTGCTGGTGGTCGGCGGTGGCCCGGCCGGCGCTTCGGCGGCGATCTACGCCGCTCGTAAAGGCATTCGCACCGGTGTCGCAGCCGAGCGTTTCGGCGGCCAGGTGCTGGACACCATGGCTATCGAGAACTTCGTCTCGGTGCAGGAAACCGAAGGGCCAAAACTGGCCAGCGCCCTGGAAGAGCATGTTCGCCAGTACGACGTCGACATCATGAACCTGCAGCGCGCCAGCGCGCTGGTGCCGGCCAAGGAAGTCGGCGGCCTGCACGAAGTGCGTTTTGAAAGCGGCGCGACCCTCAAGGCCAAGTCGCTGATCCTGGCCACCGGTGCCCGCTGGCGCGAAATGGGCGTGCCGGGCGAGCAGGAATACAAGGCCAAGGGTGTGTGCTTCTGCCCGCACTGCGACGGCCCGCTGTTCAAGGGCAAGCGCGTGGCGGTGATCGGCGGCGGTAACTCCGGCGTCGAAGCGGCCATCGATCTGGCGGGTATCGTCAGCCATGTGACCCTGCTGGAGTTCGACAGCAAGCTGCGAGCCGACGCGGTGCTGCAGCGCAAGCTCTACAGCCTGCCGAACGTCAACGTCATCACCAGCGCGCTGACCAGCGAAGTGAAGGGTGACGGCCAGAAGGTCACCGGCCTGGTGTACAAGGATCGCGATTCGGGCGAGTTCAACACTGTCGAGCTGGAAGGCATCTTCGTGCAGATTGGCCTGTTGCCGAACACCGACTGGCTCAAGGGTACCGTCGAGCTGTCGCCCCGTGGCGAGATCATTGTCGATGCCCGTGGCGAGACCTCGCTGCCCGGCGTGTTCGCCGCCGGCGACGTGACCACCGTGCCGTACAAGCAGATCGTGATCGCGGTCGGCGAGGGCGCCAAGGCTTCGCTGAGCGCCTTCGACCACCTGATCCGCACCTCCGCGCCGGCCTGAATCGAGCGCTGAAAAAACAAAACCCCATGGGCCTCGGCCCATGGGGTTTTTGTTTGTGCCTCTGATTTCTGTAGGAGCGAAGCTTGCTCGCGAGAGCGGTGTATCGGTCAGGCCGCGTCTACAAAAAACGCGATTTACAGCGGCGCCGGCTGAATGATCTCGACCCAGTAGCCGTCCGGATCCTTGATAAAGGCCAGGCTCTTCATGCGACCGTCGTTCAGGCGCTTCTGGAAATCGCAGCCCAGGGCTTCGAAGCGCTCGCAGGCGGCGACGATATCCGGCACCGAAATGCAGATATGGCCAAAGCCGCGTGGATCGGTGTTGCCGTTGTGGTAGGCGAACTCCGCATCGTGCTCGGTGCCGTGGTTGTGGGTCAGCTCGAGGATGCCGGGGATCGACTTCATCCACTCGGTGCGGGCCGCGGCGTCAGCCGGGATCTGCGTCTTGTCCGCCAGCGCCAGGAAGTACAGGCTGAATTCGGCTTCGGGGAAATCGCGTTTTTCCACCAGCGAGAAACCCAGGACGCGGGTGTAGAAGTCCAGGGAGCGGGTGATGTCCTTGACGCGCAGCATGGTGTGGTTGAACACGAACCGGGCGGTGGCGGTGTCGGGCTGGGCGGTTACGCCGGGAAAGGTATTGAGTTCGTGCAGGCTCATGGGCCCTCCGGAAAAGAAGTGGGGCAAACGATACTCGTGTTCACGAGCGGTCCCTTGGCGCGTGGGGCTTCGGGCGTTGTTGCGGTGGGGCAATGATACGCAAGAGCGCCAGGGCGCACCAAACACAAAGCTACGAATCTGTTGCCCGATACTCGTACCAGCCTCAGACTTCGAGGCCCCTTCCTTATGTGTTGATGACCATGCGCTTATCCTTCAAGACCCTGTGCCTCCTGGCGCCCTGGCTTTTGCTTCCGGCCCTGGCCGAGGCGGCGGACCCGGTGATTACCTGGCCCGTTGGCTGGCAGATAGAGGCGTTGCCAGAGTCACCGGCGCAAGGGGCGGGCAAGGTGTTCAGGCAGCGGGCGGTGAAGAACGATGCCGGCGGCACACCGCTGATGGTCATGGAGTTGACCCAGACTCAGGTGGAGAGTGGGCATCAGGTCAATTTGCAGGCGGTTTTGCTGGAAATGCGCAAGTCGGTGCAGAAGGACTTTGGCCGTGGCGGTTATCAAAGTGTGTGCACGCGTATTCATGAGACGACATTGAGCCGCCTGGCGGCGCTGGAAACCACTTGCACCATTACCGAGAACGGTCGGCATGTGTTATCGCAAACATTGGTGGCGGCTACCGATGGCGACAAGGCTTATGTACTGTCCTATGCCGGACAGGCGGCGGCTTATGCCGAAAGTCAGGAGGAAGTCCGCAGCGTGCGAAGTAGCCTGCAACTTTAGCCGGGTCGGTTAGGCTACCTCGGCCGGCGTTGCTCACCGATATGAGCGAAATGCAAAGTTGTCGAAGGGGTGGGCAAGGATTGTCGGCCCAGATGCAGTTCAGGTTTGGCGCTTATTGCCGCTCAGGCAATCTGTTCGGTGTTGGAAGGCAGCAACTTAGCCGAGGTTGAAACAAATAGCGCCAGCTTAAAAATAAAGACCCTGCATTGGCAGGGTCTTTTATTGGGATCAAATGTTAACCGCGCAGCCAGGAATCTACAGTGGCGGCGCCGTACTGTTCTTTCCAGGCTTTCAGGCCGCGATGATTGCCGCCTTTGGTTTCGATCAGTTCGCCGGTATGCGGGTTCTGATAAACCTTGACCACGCGGGCGCGGCGGGTCTTCGGCGCGTTCGACAGCGGCAGCGCGGATTTGCCCAGATTAGGATCGAGGATGGCGATAATGTCGCGCAGGCTTTTACCGTAGGTCTTCATCAGGCCTTGAAGCTTTTCCTCGAACTCGATTTCTTTCTTGAGTCCGGCGTCGTTCTTCAGGGACTCCAGCTGGGCGAGCTGCTCTTGAAGGGCCTTTTCTGCTGCACGAAATTCAGCGAGTCTGGACAATATCTTTACTCCAATAGTGTATTTGGCTGATACCAACCGCAAACAAAGCTATAAGCCAAGAGTCTTAGAACGACTCGATTATAATGGCCCACCTGTGAATCTTGTTCAGGTATGAAAAATTGTAGTAGTTAATCTGGTGCAAGTAAATCACGTTGTTGTTCATGCCCGCGATTTGTCATCTTCTGATTCAAATTGGTGCGGGAAACAATTGTCGAATTGAATAAATCTTCATGGAAAATGGCTACTTAGTGGCGCGATAGGGCTTGCAGGAATTCTTCACCAGGCATCGGCTGGCCGAATAAATAGCCCTGCAGGAAATCGACGCCATGGGCAGCCAGATAGTCCTGTTGTTCCTGGGTCTCCACGCCCTCGGCGACTACGCCCAGTTCGAGTTTGCCCGACAGTTCGATGATGCTGTCGAGTATGTGCCGGGACAGGGCGTCGACGCCGATCATGGCCACGAAACTCTGGTCGATCTTCAGATAATCGACATTGAACTTGCGCAAGTAAGCGAGGCTGGAGTGGCCGGTGCCGAAGTCGTCGATGGCGATCATGACCCCCAACTTGTGCAGTTCCTCGAACAGGCTGTGGGTGACGGTGCTGGGCTCCACCAGTTCACGTTCGGTCAGTTCCAGGACCAGTATCACTTTGCCCGGCGGGAACAGGCCGAGAAATGCCCGGCAGTCCTCCAGCAACTCCAGGTCGTGGCAATGGCTGGCGGTGATATTGATGCCGATATGAAAACCGTCGCGCAAGCTCTGGGCATGGGGCGCCAGCAGCCGGGCAGTCTGCTGCATCAGCGAGCGGGTCATGGGTACGATCAGTCCGGAATGCTCGGCGAAGGGAATGAACAGGTCCGGACGCACCAGGCCTTCCCTGGGGTGTTTCCAGCGCATCAGTACTTCGATGCCGGCCCACTCTTTACTGTCGCCGCGCACCACGGGCTGGAAATACGGGATGAACTCCGCCGCTTCCAGGGCGCGTTGCAGTTCATGGCTGGGGGACGAGGCGCGCTTTTGCAGCCAATGGCCGAGCACGGCAGCCAACACGCCGAGGAACACCAGCAGGCCGAACAGGGCAGGGTACTGTGACTTCATGTAGAGCCAGATATCGCCCTCGGGAAAGCCGGCGCTGACCTTGTAGGGGTAACGCGAGGACGCCATTTGCCGTGGGGCCACTGGCGCCGTCGGAGCGATGGACTGATGCACCTGGCCGTCGTCGGACAGCCAGTACGGCCCGACTTGCAGTTGCAGGTCGGCAAAGCGGCTGATCAGGTGCAGTGCATTGCTCAGGTGATAACCATCGATGGTAGCCAGGGCCGCGCGTTCGCCTTCCTGCAGGCGATAGACCAGCAGCGGGGTATTGGGGGTGACCGGGTTGCCGTTCATCAACCACAGCTTGCCCTCCACATAGTCGGCCGGGTTCAGCGCGAACGAGGATCGGCCGAGCAGCGAACTGCAGTAATTGTCGTTGCGCCACACCAGGTTGGTCGAACGCACGAACGGGCGGCGGGTGACCTGTTCGCGCAGGGCCAGTTGCCTGGGCTCGTCGCAGGGTTGCCCGGCTTGTGCCAGCAGCGCCCGGGCGGCGTGGTCGGTGCTGTCGAGCATCAGGTCGAACTGGCGTATGGCTTCCTCGGCAGTTTCCTGGCTGCTGCGGATCAGCGCGCGTTCGGCCTGCATATAGAGGATCACCACACCCAGGGCCATCGGCAGCAAGCCGATCAGCAGCGTCCGCAGGCTGCGGATAGAACGTTTCAACGGGCCTTTGGCGGTCAATGGCATGGAGGAAAACCTATGGCAGGCAGGGAAACGAGCGCTCTCGAAAGCCGGTGACTCGTGGGGAACCGGGTCGGGCGGCGTCCGCTTCATGGGCAGGATAGACGGTGCCTCTGCTTTGCGCTCAGCCCCCGCGATACAGGCTCCGGGCCTGCTCGATAAAGGCCAGGGCCGCCGGTGACGACTGCCGCCGGTCCAGCACGGCCAGGCCCACCTGGCGCCGCGCCGGAGGCGACAGCGCCTTGACCCGGTAGCGCGGGTCGCTGGACTCGGGCAGCGACAACTGGGCCACCAGGGTCAAGGCGTCGCCGCGGGCCACGGTTTCCAGGGTGCTGAGCAGTTGCGAGCTGCGATAGCGGATGTTGGGGCTGAGCCTGGCGGCGAGGAACAGGCGGGAAACCAGCTCGGCGGAACCGGCCTCGGTGAGGATGAACGGGTCGTCGCACAGCTCGGCGAGGCTGACCGAGTCCTGGTCGGCCAGGGCATGCTGGCTGGGAACCAGCGCCACCATCTGATCCTCCACCAGGGCGAAACAGTCGAAGCGCTCCTGGGGCAACACCACGAAACCGATGTCGATGCGCCGTTCTTCCAGCCATTGCAGCACCTGCCGGTCGGGCCCTTCGTCGATGTGCACCTCGATACCGGGGTGGGCCTGGCGGTAACGCTGGAGGATTGTCGGCAGCAGTTTCATCGACGAGGTCGGGCCGAACGAACCGATGCGCAAGGTGCCGCGTTTCATGCCGCGGGCATCGGCCGCTTCCTGCTCCATGGTGGCGGCCAGGCCGAGGATGGCCCGGGCCCGCAGCAACAGTTGCTGGCCGATATCGGTGAGCTCCACCAACGACTGATGCCGGCGGATCAGCTCGACTCCCAGCTCCTGCTCCAGGGCCTTGAGCGCGTGGGACACCGCGGACTGGCTGACGCCCAGGCGGCTGGCGGCGCTGGTGAAACCGCGCAGCTCGGCCACCAGGGAAAAGATCTGCAGTTGGCTCAGGGTCATGAGTAAAAGCTCATTTTACGATGATCGGTCATTAGCCGAAGAATACCCGAATATTCCTTTAGCTGTGTGTCGGGGCCTTATGAACACCGTCGATCAAACCTGTGCCGGACCGTCCGATGTGCCGGTGTATTGCAAGTTGGCAGCGGTCACCATGATCTGGGGCGGCACTTTCGTCGCCGGGCGCCTGCTGGCGGGCACCCTGGAGCCGTTGCTGGCCGCCAGCCTGCGTTTTCTCCTGGCCAGTCTGGCCTTGCTGCTGTTCATGGCGATCGCGCGGATTGCCCTGGTACGCCCCAGCCTGGCGCAGTTCGCGCAACTGAGCGTGCTGGGGTTTTTCGGGATCTTTTTCTACAACCTGTGTTTCTTCGAAGGGCTGCAATCGATCAATGCGTCCCGGGCCTCGCTGATCGTCGCCCTGAATCCGGCGGTCATCGCCCTGGCGTCCTGGGCGCTGTTCAAGGAGCGCCTGAGTGGCGGCAAACTGTTCGGCATCGCCCTGTGCCTGGGGGGCGCGGGGGTGGTGATTCTCAGCCGCGATCCGGGGGCCTTGTCGAGCGGCGCCGGCAGTTGGCGCGGCGACCTGCTGATTTTCGGCTGCGTGCTGGGCTGGGGCGTCTATTCGCTGTTTTCCCGGAATCTGAACCGGACCCTGGGCCCCTTGCAGACCGTGACCTATTCGATCCTGCTGGGCACGGCGATGCTCTGGGGCGCCACCGCGCTGCGTGGCGAACTACAGCTCGCGGCCCTGTCGAGCCTGGGCCTGGAGCAGGGCCTGAGCCTGTTGTACCTCGGTGTGCTGGGCTCGGCCCTGGCCTATATCTGGTATTACGACGGCCTGCGCAAGATCGGCGCGACTCGTTCGGGGGTGTTTATCGCGCTCAACCCGCTGACCGCGGTGCTGCTCGGCGCGCTGTTGCTGGACGAGCGCCTGAGCCTGGCCATGTGCCTGGGCGGCGTGCTGATCCTCGGGGGCATCTACCAGTGCAACAAACCCCTTGCGGGCCCCGAAAAAAAGCGGATTTTATAGAGAGTGCGGACAAACAGTTTTACGCTGTGTAGAATCTGGTTACGCATACAATAATAAAGTCTTCTGGCAGCAGAAGCCTCGCCCCCCAGGCGGTAAGACAGGGTCGACATGAAGATTCTCGGGTTTCAACTGATTTATGGTGATTTCCTCGCGCGCAGCGTGCGGGGCATCTCTTGCGCGCCACCGGCCTTCATCAGCCTTGATAGCAACTGACGATTCGTCCATTCCAGCTGTTAATTCTAAAAATGATGAGGCGCCAACCATGGCAGATATCTTCGAAAACCCGATGGGCCTGATGGGCTTTGAATTCATCGAATTCGCATCGCCCACCCCCAACACCCTCGAGCCGATCTTCGAGATCATGGGCTTCACCAAGGTCGCGACCCATCGCTCCAAAGACGTGCACCTGTACCGTCAGGGCGCGATCAACCTGATCCTCAACAACGAACCCCACAGCATCGCTTCGTACTTCGCCGCCGAGCATGGTCCGTCGGTGTGTGGCATGGCGTTCCGGGTCAAGGATTCGCAAAAGGCCTACAAGCGTGCCCTGGAACTCGGCGCCCAGCCGATCCATATCGAAACCGGCCCGATGGAGCTGCACCTGCCGGCGATCAAAGGCATCGGCGGCGCGCCGCTGTACCTGATCGACCGTTTCGGCGAAGGCAGCTCGATCTATGACATCGACTTCGTCTACCTCGAAGGCGTGGACCGTCATCCCCAGGGTGCGGGCCTGAAGATCATCGACCACCTGACCCACAACGTGTATCGCGGGCGCATGGCCTACTGGGCCGGTTTCTACGAGAAACTGTTCAACTTCCGCGAGATCCGCTACTTCGACATCAAGGGCGAATACACCGGCCTGACCTCCAAGGCCATGACCGCCCCAGATGGCATGATCCGCATCCCGCTGAACGAGGAATCGTCCAAGGGCGCGGGCCAGATCGAAGAGTTCCTGATGCAGTTCAACGGCGAGGGCATCCAGCATGTGGCCTTCCTCACCGACGACCTGGTCAAGACCTGGGATGCGCTGAAGAAGATCGGCATGCGCTTCATGACTGCGCCGCCGGACACCTACTACGAAATGCTCGAAGGCCGCCTGCCGAACCACGGCGAGCCGGTGAAGGAGCTGCAGTCGCGGGGCATTTTGCTGGACGGTTCCTCGGAAGAGGGCGACAAGCGCCTGCTGTTGCAGATCTTCTCGGAAACCCTGATGGGGCCGGTGTTCTTCGAATTCATCCAGCGTAAAGGCGACGATGGCTTCGGCGAAGGCAACTTCAAGGCACTGTTCGAATCGATCGAACGCGACCAGGTCCGTCGCGGCGTGCTGGCTACCGAGTAAGTCGCAGCCTGCCTGAAGATCGAGCCCGGTCGGGGATGCCCGACCGGGCTTTTTCTTGCCTGTCGGTTGGCGATAGTGAATGTGTTAATGTTTGTTTCTCGCGGCGCCCGGCGGCGCCATCCAGCCCTGTGAACGACCTGCCCATGACCAACCCAAGACCTTCCCTGACATTGACCCTGCTGCAGGCCCGCGAAGCGGCCATGGCGTTCTTTCGCCCGTCCCTCAACCAGCACGACCTGACCGAGCAGCAGTGGCGGGTGATCCGCATCCTGCGCCAGAACGGTGAGCTGGAAAGCCATCAACTGGCGAAAATGGCCTGCATCCTGCCGCCGAGCATGACCGGCGTGCTGACCCGCCTGGAGCGCGACGAGTATGTCAGCCGGCGCAAATCCCCCGAGGACCAGCGCCGCCTGTTCATCAGCCTGACGGAAAAGGGCGAGGCGTGTTTCCAGTCCATGAGCGGTGACATGGAAATCAACTACCAGCGCATCCAGGAGCAATTCGGCGAAGAGAAAATGCAGGCCCTGCTGGCCCTGCTCAACGAGCTCAAGCAAATCAAACCCTGAGCCAATTTCCCCCGATCCTGTCTTCTGTAGGAGCGAGGCTTGCCCGCGATAGAGACGACGCGGTGTGGCAGGAAGTACCCAGCGCCTGCATCGCGGGCAAGCCTCGCTCCTACAACAGCCGGTTCAGCTTTTGCGCTGGCGCATCAGATGCTTGAACCCTTCGTACACCAGCACCAGCACCGCCAGCCAGATCGGCAGGTAAGTCAGCCATTCCCCGGCCTTGATGCTTTCTCCCAGTAACAGGGCCACCGCCAGCAGCAACACCGGTTCGACATAGCTCAGCAAGCCAAACAGGCTGAACGGCAGCAGGCGGCTGGCGATGATATAGGCCACCAGCGCCGAGGCGCTGATCAGCCCCAGCAACGGAATCAGCAGGTACAGCCACGGATGTTGATCGACCACGGCAAAACCCTGCTCGCCGCCTTGCACGAACCACAGCGCGACCGGTAGCAGCAGGGTCATGTCGAGCCACAGGCCGCCCAGGTGGTCGGTGGCCAGGCGCTTGCGCAGCACGAAATAGACGGGGTAACCGATGGCTACCAGCAAGGTCGCCCAGGAAAAACTGCCCATCTGGTACAGCTCGTTGAGCACCCCGAGGGTCGCCAGGCCCGCGGCGATCTTCTGCAGGCGCGACAGTTGTTCGCCGTAGACGAGGCGCCCGGTCAGGACCATGGTCAGCGGCAGCAGAAAGTAACCCAGGGACACATCCAGGCTGTAGCCATTCAAGGGCGCCCACATGAACAGCCACAGCTGCACCCCGAGCAGCGCCGAGGACAGCAGCAGCGCCGGCAGCAGGAGCGCCTGGCCCAGCAGGCGCTTGAGGATCTCGGCGACCCGCCGCCACTCGCCGCTCACCAGCATGAACACCGTCATGCAGGGCACGGTCAGCAGCATGCGCCAGCCGAAGATCTCCACCCCGGTCAGGGGGGCCAGCAGGGAGGTGTAGAAATACATGACGGCAAACAGCACCGACGCCAGAACCGATAGAGCAATACCTTTAGACAAGCTGTCCTCGTGCGACCTGAACCAGGCAAATGGGATGGGCGGAAAAACTGCGGGGAATATAGAGGGTTTGGCGCGAGACGTTTACTCGGATTTAGCATCGGTTACGGGAAAATATCCCGTTTGCCGCCGTTGACGGTGGGTAGAGCAGCGGGCGGCCCACGGAAGGGGCCGCCACAAGGGGCATCAGCGTGGCGTGCGTCCGGAGACGAAGTGGCTGACATCGTTGAAGCCCGGGGTCGAGGCATGCCCCGGGGTGACCAGCGAATCGATGAAGGCTTCGTCCTCGGCGCTGATCTTCACGTCCAGCGCCTTGGTGTAGGCGTCCCACTGTTCCTCGGTGCGCGGGCCGACGATCGCCGAGCTGACGGCGGCGTTGTTCAGCACCCAGGCGATGGCGAACTCGACGATGCCGACCCCGCGCTTCTGGGTGTATTGCTGGATCTGCTGGGCGATGCGCAGCGACTCGACGCGCCATTCGGTTTCCAGGATGCGTTTGTCCTGGCGTCCGGCGCGGCTGTTGCTGTCGGGGGCCACGTCCGGCGCGTACTTGCCGCTGAGCACGCCTCGCGCCAGCGGGCTGTAGGGCACCACGCCCAACCCGTAGGCCTTGGCCGCGGTGATCTGCTCGCTCTCGGCCTGGCGGTTGACGATGTTGTACAGCGGCTGGCTGATCACCGGCCGGTCGATGCCGAGCCGCTCGGCGACGCGGATCACCTCGGCGATGCGCCAGCCGCGGTAGTTGGACAGGCCCCAGTAGCGGATCTTGCCCTGGCGCAGCAGGTCGCCGATGGCCGAGACCGTCACCTCCAGCGGGGTGTTGTGGTCTTCGCGGTGCAGGTAATAGATGTCGACGTAATCGGTGCCCAGGCGTGTCAGGCTGGCGTCGATGGCGTTGAAGATGTGCTTGCGGCTCAGGCCGCTGCGGTTGGGCACGCCGTCGGCGGGGCCGAAGCCGACCTTGGTCGCCAGCACCCAGTGGTGGCGCTGGCTGGCGATGGCTTCACCGACGATCTCTTCGGAGCGGCCGCTGGTGTAGACGTCGGCGGTGTCGATGAAGTTGATGCCCTGGTCCCAGGCCTTGTCGATGATGCGCAGGGAATCCTCGGTGCTGGTCTGTTCGCCGAACATCATGGTGCCGAGGGTCAGGGGGGACACGTGCAGCCCGGAATGGCCGAGGATGCGGTAGCTCATGTACGAAATCCTTGTGCGTGAGTTGAGGCCGGCGCGCCAGCGGCCAACGACCGGTCATGGGGCATCCATCAAATACCAGAACGGGCGTAGGGGGCAATCTGAATTATCCGGCCAGCAGCCGGCAGCGCTCCTGCAAAAAGCCTTGCAGCGCTTTCACCCGTTCCGAGACCTGCAGGCGGTGCGGGCACAGCAGGTTGAACGGCGCGTTTTCGCCCTGCCAGTCGCCGAGCAGGGGCACCAGGCGCCCGGCGCGGATGTCGCTGGCCACGTCGAGCCAGGCCTTGTAGACGATGCCGTGGCCGGCCAGGGCCCAGCGCCGCGCCACTTCGCCGTCGTCGCTGAGGTAGTCGCCGCGGACCTGGACTTCCTGCACCTCGCCGTCGCGGCTGAACGTCCAGCTGTTGTAGGGGCGGCCGTTGCGCAGGTACAGCAGCGCGCTGTGTTCGCTCAGGTCGGCGGGTATACGCGGGGTGCCGTGGCGCGCCAGGTAGTCGGGGCTGGCGCAGGCCAGGCGGCGGTGGCGGGGGAGGATCGGCAGGGCCACCAGGCTGGAGTCGCTGGGCACGCCGAAGCGCAGGGCGATATCGACAGTTTCGCGGAACAGGTCGTTGTGACGGTCGTTGAGCAGCAGTTGCACGCGGATATGCGGGTGTTCGCGCTTGAAGTCGTCCAGCCAGGGCAGCAGCAGGTTGCGCCCGAAGTCCGAAGGCGCCGCCAGTTGCAGCACACCGCTCAGGCCCTGGCTCTGTTGTTTCAGGGCCTGCTCGCCGTCCGCCAGGGTGGTCAGCGCCAGGCGCACGCTGTCCAGGTAGCGCCGGCCTTCCTCGGTGAGGCGCATGCTGCGGGTCGAGCGCGCGAGCAAGCGCAGGCCCAGCCGGGTTTCCAGGCGCTTGAGGGCGATGCTGGCGGCGGCGGGGGTCAGTTCCAGGCTGCGGGCCGCGGCGGAAATGCTGCCGGAATCGGCGGTGCGGACGAAGACTTCAAGGTCGAGAATCGAGCTCATTGCTAAAAATCCTTTAAAGATCCTTGGGTTTTACCGGGATTTTTCCTCGATTATCAAGCTGAGAATATGCAGTCACCTCCATTGAACAGGTGATGCCCCATGCAACAGTCGAGGATTTTCCCGTCGCAACCAACCGCCTTGATGGGTAGTGGAGGTGTGGCATGACTTGGCAGTTCGATCATCTGGCGTTCAACACCGCCGAGGGCGATGCCTTGCAGCAGGCGTTCCAGGCCTTGCTCGGGCTGGAACCCGGGCGGCGTCCGCCGTTTCCGTTTCCCGGACGCTGGCTGTATCAGGACGGGCAGGCGCTGGTGCATGTGATCGAGCAGCCGGGCCTCGCCGAGCCGTTGCTCAGCCATATCGCCTTCAGGACCGAGGAGGAGGTTACCCAGGTCTTGCACCGGGTCCGGGCCAGCGGCTTGCCGCACCAGGTGGCGCAGGTGCCGCAGGACGGCACCTGGCAGATTTTCGTGCGACTTCCGGGAGGGCTGGTGCTGGAGCTGGATGCGCCGGCGACTCAGGCCGAATGCAGCTCGTAATGCACCGCGTAACCGCTCAGGCGCTGGTCCAGGGCCGCACGCCGCGTCGCGTCCAGGCTGGGCACATGCAGGTCCACCCGTTGGCCGTGGCGTTCGTCGCTGAGGGCCTCGACACGGATGCCCTCGGCGATCGACCGCACCTCGTCCTCGAACACCCGGCGAATGGCATCCAGGCGCAGGGCCGGCTTGAAGGTCTTGCCCACCGCCGTCAGCGGGATCTGTTCGAGCAGCCAGATGTCCTTGGGCAGCGCGGCCCGTTCGTGGATATGCCGCGTGGCGTGCTCCAGCAACTCGGCGGGGTCGACGCTGGCGCCGGCCTTGAGCTGGATGTACACCACCGGCAGCTCGCCTGCCTTGACGTCCGGCTTGCCGACCGCCGCGGCCATGGCCACGGCCGGGTGGCGATGCAGGGCTTCTTCGATCATCTGCGGGTCGATGTTGTGGCCGCCGCGGATGATCAGGTCCTTGCTGCGCCCGGTCAGCCAGATATAGCCGTCCTTATCGATGCGCCCCAGGTCGCCGGTGTTGAACCAGCCGCCGTCGAGCCACAGGCCCCGGTTCTTGTCGGCCTGCAGATAACCCTTGAATACCGTCGGCCCGCGCAGGCAGACGTTGCCGGGCTCGTCGGTGGTGGCCTCGCGCAGGTACTGGCCGTCGCTGTCGAGCACGGCGATCCTGACCTCGCAGTACGGTAGGCGCATGCCGATGGAACCGACCCGGCGCTCGCCGGCCTGCGGGTTGCAGCTGGTGGCGCAGGTGCCTTCGGTGAGGCCATAGCCTTCGACGATTTTCAGCCCCGAACGCGCTTCGAACTGGCGGATCAGCTCCATCGGCATCGGCGCGGCGCCGCACACCGCAAAGCGCAGGCTGGAGACGTCGATCCCATCGTTGGGCACCTGCAGCAAGGCGGCAAAGATGGTCGGCACACCGCTGAAACAACTGATCCGGTAACGCTCCACCAGGTGCCAGAAATCCTTGAACAGCGTCGGGTTGCGGTAACCCTGGGGCCCGGCCAGCAGCACCCGGGCACCGCGGTGGAAGGCGGCGAGGCCGGTGAGTATCACCCCGTTGACGTGGAACAGCGGCAACCCGCAGAGCAGTACGTCGCGGCTGCTGTAATCGCCGTGCAGGCCGATGATTTCGGCCATCGCCACTTCATTGAGGTGGCTGTGGGGCGCCAGTTTCGGCGTGCCGGTGGTACCGCCCGTATGAAAGTAGGAGGCGATGTCGTCCGGCTGGATCACCCGGCCGCTTTCCAGGTGGTCGGCGGGGCAGGCGGCGAGCAAGGTGTCGAAGTCCAGCACGCCTTCCGGCAGCGCCGGGCGCTGGCTCTTGATCGCGCTGCGTTGCGCTTCGGGCAGCAGGTTGGCCAGGTCGATGGTGACAATGGCTTCCAGTTCCGGCAATTGCTCGCGCAGGTTGGCCACTTTCTGCCAGAGGTCGGTGCCGGGGAAGGGCGCCAGGGTCACCAGCACTGTGGTGCCGGAGGCGCGGACCAGTTCGGCGATATGCGCAGGCTCCAGCAGCGGGTTGATCGCATTGACGATCCCGGCAGCCTCACCGCCCCAGATCACATAATGGGTCTGGGGCAGGTTGGGCAGCAGGAAGGACACTGCCTTGCCCGGACGGATGCCGAGCCGGTGCAGGGCGTTGGCGGTGCGGGTGACCTGGGCGAACAGCTCGGCGTAGCTGATATCCCAGGGCTGGTCCTGCAGGCTGCCCTGGGGCAGAAAGGTCAGGGCGGTGAGGTCGCAAAAGCGGCTGGCCGCACGCTGCAACAGTTCATAGGTGCTGGCGGGAAGATTGCGTTGGGCCAGGGGTTGCTGGCGTTCCAGGGCCTGGATATCGCTCAGGCGGGCGAGGGAAAGGGGCGCGCTCATGATCGTGTGGGCTTCCGTCGGTAAGGTCTGCGAGGGAGTCATCAAGCGATCCGGCCAATGGAAAATCGCCGCGGCCGGATGTCTGTTCGATATATCACGGTGGGCTGGGGCGGGCTGTTGCTTTTTGTAGCGAGGCGTGACCGGGCGCGCGGCTTGTCCCGGGAAGCCGGGCCTGCCACGCGGCAGGTCCGGTGGCAGGCGCGGGGCAGGCTGGTCGGTGTCGCTCAGCGCTTCAGGTTGCGGGTCATGCGCAGGGCCAGCAGGCTGCCGGCGACGATCACGCCCGCCAGCAGGTACAGCGCGGCATCGGTGGAGCCCGTGCTGTCCTTGACCCAGCCGACGATATAGGGGCTGAGGAAACCGGCCATCTGGCCCATGGAGTTGATCAGCGCCAGGCCGCCCGCGGCGGCGCCGGCGCTCAGCAGCGCGGTGGGCACCGGCCAGAACATCGGCAGGCCGGTGAGGGCGCCCATGGTGGCGATGGCCAGGCCGAGGATGGCGATGGTCGGGCTGCTGGCGAAGTTGACCGCGATCACCAGGCCGATGGCGCCCATCAGCATCGGTACCACAAGGTGCCAGCGCCGTTCCTGGCGCAGGTCGGCCGAGCGGCCCACCATCAGCATGAACAGCGCCGCCAGCAGGTAGGGGATGGCGCTGAGCCAGCCGATCACCAGGTTGTCGCTGAAGCCCAGGTTCTTGATGATCGACGGCAGCCAGAAGTTGATGGCGTACACCCCGCTCTGGATGCAGAAGTAGATTAGGCCGAAGGCCCAGATCGCCGGGTTCTTGAACACCGCAGCCAGGGAGTCGCCGGTGGTCCGGGGTTTGCTCGCGGCGTCTTCGGCCTGGTCGGCGGCGAGCAGCGCGCGCTCCTGGGGGCTCAGCCATTTGGCGTGGGCGAAGCTGTCATTGAGCACGAAGTACGCCAGGGCGCCGAGCAGCACGGTGGGGATGCCCTGCAGCAGGAACATCCACTGCCAGCCGGCCATGCCGCCCTGGCCGGCGGCGAAGTGGTTGAGAATCCAGCCGGAGAACGGGCTGCCGAGCAGGCCGGACACCGGGATCGCCGACATGAACAGGGCCATGATGCGGCCGCGGCGGAAGCTCGGGAACCACTGCGAGAGGTACAGCACCACGCCGGGGAAGAAGCCGGCTTCGGCGGCGCCGGTGAACAGGCGCAGGGTGTAGAACTGGGTCGGGGTGGTGACGAACAGCAGGCAGGTCGACAGCGTGCCCCAGGCGATCATCATCAGCGCAATCCAGCGCCGCGGACCGAACCGGTTCAGCGCCAGGTTGCTCGGCACGCCGCACAGCACGTAGCCGATGAAGAAGATCCCGGCGCCCAGGCCATAGACGGTTTCGCTGAACTTCAGGGCGTCGAGCATCTGCAGCTTGGCGAAGCCGACGTTCACCCGGTCGAGGTAGTTGAACAGGTAGCAGATGAAGATGAAGGGGATCAGGCGCAGGGTGATGCGCTTGTAGACGGCGTTTTTATCGTCATCGGTGGCCAGGGTGGCGGCGGCGCTCTGTGACATGGCGTGTCTCTCTTTATTATGATTTTTCGCGGTGCAAGGGTAACGTTGACCGCCCCGAGAGTCTCGGTCACCCCGTGGGCCGCTGTCTTTGTGCTGGCGCACAGGGTTTGCCGGCTTCCCCTGTGCCGGTGAACAAGCCCCGTTTATCTTTTCCGAGCCCGTCTTTCCTAGGATCACGCCGCTATGTTCGAACTGGATCATGACCTGGCGCAGGATATCGTCGACCGCACGATGGCCATCCTGCCCTACAACGTTAACGTCATGGACAGCCAGGGCCTGATCCTGGGCAGCGGCGAGCCTGAGCGGATCAACACCCGCCACGAAGGGGCGCAACTGGTGCTGGCCAACGGCCGGGTGGTGGAAATCGACGCGCAGACCGCCAAGCACCTCAAGGGCGTGCAGCCGGGGATCAACCTGCCGCTGCTGCACGACCAGCGCCTGATCGGCGTGCTGGGCATCACCGGCGAGCCGGAACAGCTGCGCACCTATGCCGAGCTGGTGCGCATGACCGCCGAGATGCTGGTGGGCCAGCGCCATCAGCAGGCCGAGCAGCAGTGGCGCCGCCAGCGTTGCGACGACTTGCTGGCGCTGCTGCTCAGTGACAGCGGCGACTCGCCGCGGCTGGTGGACGAGGCGCAGCAGATGGGCCTCAAGCCCCAGTTGCCGCGCACACCTTATCTGTTCGAGCTGGGGCTGGAACAGGGCGCGGGGCAGACCGTCGAGGCCCTGAGCGCCTGGCTGATGTCCCGTTACCCGGACAGCTGGTGTGTCAGTTCGGCCAAGTCCTCGCTGCTGTGGTGCCGGCCGGCGAGCCTGAGCGTGGATAACCCGCGTTTGCTGGAAAAGCTCGACAGCCTGGGCTGGAACATCCTGCGCATCGCCGTGGGCGGCCAGGCCGACGGGCTGACGGGATTGCGCCGCTGCTACCGGCGGGTCGGCGATCTGCTGGCCTATGGCCGGGACGTGCTGCCCCGGTCGCGCTTGCTGACCCTCAACCGTTTCCGCCTGCCGGTGATGCTCTGGCGCCATCGCAACGACGACGCCCTGGACGAGTTGCTCAATCCCTTGCGCAAGGTCATGGCCAAGGACAGCAACGGCCAGTTGCTGGCGACCCTGCGCAGTTGGTGCGAGCACGACGGCCAGAGCCAGGCCTGCGCCGAAGCCCTGGGCATCCACCGCAACAGCCTGCGCTACCGCATGGAGCGCATCGCCGAACTCAGCGGCGTCGACCCGCTCAAGCTCGACGGCATGCTGGCGCTGTACCTGGGGGTGCAGTTGTTGCCGCAGGGCGTGTAGCCGCTGCCGAGCCTCGGCGAGGCTGCGATCGGCTGCACAGCAGCCGCAAAGAAAGACCTGACACCGCGGTCTATTGGTGAGGCGCGGTTCTGCGACCGCTTCGCGGTCGTGCGCAGCCTCGCTCATGCTCGACAGCGGCTACAGGCGCGGACGGCGAGGCTATTGTGGAAATGAACAATAAAGCCGCCCCGCACTTGTGCAGCCGACCGGGGTCAAGGTCGCGGCCAACTGGCAGCATGGGCGCCATAAGAACCGGAGATAGCCCATGAAAATCATCATCGCCCCCGACTCCTTCAAGGACAGCCTGAGTGCCTCCGGCGTGGCCAGCGCCATTGCCGAGGGGCTGGCGCGGGTGTGGCCGGAGGCGCAGTTGATCCAGTGCCCGATGGCGGACGGCGGCGAGGGCACGGTGGAGTCGATCCTCGACGCCTGCCAGGGCCAGCTGCGCAGCACCCGGGTCCAGGGGCCGCTGGGGGCACCGGTGGAGGCCCGCTGGGGCTGGTTGCCGCAGAGTCGCACCGCGATCATCGAAATGGCCGAAGCCAGCGGCTTGCAACTGGTGCCGCCGGGCCAGCGCGATGCCTGCACCAGCAGCACCTTCGGCACCGGTGAGTTGATCCGCGCGGCCCTGGACGCTGGCGCGCAACGGGTGATCCTGGCCATCGGCGGCAGCGCCACCAACGACGCCGGCAGCGGCGCTTTGCAGGCCCTGGGCATGCGCTTGCTGGACGCTCAAGGCCAGACGCTGCCGCTGGGGGGCCTGGCTCTGGAGCAAGTGGCGCGGGTCGACCTGAGCCATCTCGACCCGCGCCTGGCCAAGGTGTGTTTCGAGATCGCCGCCGACGTCGACAACCCGCTGTGCGGCCCCCAGGGCGCCTCGGCGATTTTCGGCCCGCAGAAGGGCGCTTCGCCGCAGCAGGTGCAGCAGCTGGACCATGCCCTCGGCCGGTTCGCCGACCAGGCCGCCCAGGTGCTGGGCAAGGATGTGCGCGACGAGCCGGGCAGCGGCGCCGCCGGTGGCCTGGGGTTCGCCGCCAAGGCATTCCTCGATGCACGGTTTCGTCCGGGAGTGGAAGTGGTGGCTGAACTGGTGGGGCTGGCCGAGGCGGTACAAGGCGCGGATCTGGTGATGACCGGCGAAGGTCGCTTCGATGCCCAGACCCTGCGCGGCAAGACCCCGTTTGGCGTGGCCCGTATCGCCAAGCAACACGGCGTGCCAGTGATTGTGATCGCCGGCACCCTGGGCGAGGGTTACGAGCAGATGTACCGGCATGGTGTGGATGCGGCCTTTGCCCTGGCCTCCGGGCCCATGACCCTGGAGCAGGCCTGCGCCGAGGCGCCGCGCCTGCTGCGGGACCGGGCGGCGGATATCGCTCGGGTCTGGCGTTTGGCGGCGCGCCAGGGCTGACGCCATCGCGGCGCAGGCCGTTGTGGTCTGTAGCCGCTGTCGAGCGCCAGCGAGGCTGCGATCGGCAGCGGCTACAGGGCTACAGCGCTCAGTAGACGCCGCTGGGGGGGGGCGGCGCGACATCCTTGTATTGGCCCAGCAGCCCCTGCAACCCCTTCATCAGCACTGTGGTATCGACCCCCACGGCCACGAAGTTCGCGCCCAGTTCGATATAGCGCCGGGCCAGGGCCGGGTCGGCGCTGAGGATGCCGGCGGCCTTGCCGGCCTGGCGGATGCGCGCGATGGCGTCCTCGATCGCCGCCTGCACCTCGGGGTGCCCCGGGTTACCGCGATGGCCCATCGAGGCGCTCAGGTCGGCCGGGCCGATAAACACCCCGTCGACCCCTTCGACCGCGGCGATGGCGTCCAGGTGGGCCAGGCCTTCGAGGTTTTCGATCTGCAGCAGCAGGCACATCTGTTCGTCGGCCTGGTCCAGGTAGTCGGGGATGCTGTTCCAGCGCGACGCCCGGGCCAGGGCGCTGCCGACGCCGCGAATGCCCGCTGGCGGATAACGCATGGCGCGCACCAACTGCCGGGCCTGCTCGACGCTTTCGACCATGGGGATCAGCAGCGTCTGGGCGCCGATGTCCAGCAGTTGCTTGATCAGCGCGGTATCGCCAACCGGCGGACGAATGATGCCTTGCGCCGGGTAAGGGGCGATGGCCTGCAACTGGCCGAGCAGGCTGGTGAGGTCGTTGGGGGCGTGTTCGCCGTCCAGCAGCAGCCAGTCGAAACCGGCGTTGGCCGCCAGCTCCGCGCAGTAGGCATTGGCCAGGCCCAGCCACAGGCCGATCTGCGGCGCGTCCTGGTGCAGGCGTTGCTTGAAACCATTGATCGGCAGTTGCATGACAGCCCCCTCAGACAAAACGGCAGGCGATGCTGCCGAGCAGGTCGTAGTCGACATGGAAGGTATCGCCGGGGCGCGCGGCCACCGGGCGGGTGAAGGAGCCGCCGAGGATGATCTGTCCGGCTTCCAGGCCGACGTCGTAGGCCGCCAGTTTGTTGGCCAGCCAGGCCACACCTTTGGCCGGGTGGTTGAGCACCGCCGCGGATACCCCGGATTCCTCGATCACGCCGTTGCGGTACAGCACCGCCGGCACCTTGCGCAGGTCGATGTCGCCGGGGCGCACGGCGCGTCCGCCCATGACCACCCCGGCGTTGGCGGCGTTGTCGGAAATGGTGTCGAACACCTTGCGCGTGGCCTGGGTTCGCGGGTCGACCTGCTGGATGCGCGCGTCGATGATCTCCAGGGCCGGGATCACCCATTCGGTGGCGTCGAGCACGTCGAACAAGGTGCAGTTCGGGCCCTTGAGCGGCTTGCCGAGGATGAACGCCAGCTCCACCTCGACCCGCGGCACGATAAAGCGCTGGAAGGGGATATCGCTGCCTTCCTCGAACAGCATGTCGTCCAGCAGGGCACCGAAGTCCGGCTCGGTGATGTTCGACGACACCTGCATGGCCCGTGAGGTCAGGCCGATCTTGTGCCCGACCAGCTTGCGCCCGTCACGGATCTTGTGTTCCACCCAACTGCGCTGGATGGCATAGGCGTCCTCGATGCTGATGCCGGGAAACTCCAGCGACAGCTGACTAATCTGTTCGCGGTTGCGTTCGGCGGCGTCGAGGCGGGCGGCGGCCTGCTGGATGTCCGAGGGGCTGAGCATGGTTATTTCTCCTGGGGATTGACGATAAGGGCCGGTACCCGCAGCACCAGCCAGGCGCCGCCGGCGATCAGCAGGGCCAGGGCATACAGGGCGAGGCTGGCGCTCTGGGTGGCGTCGCGGACCACGCCGATCAGGTAGGGCGCGAGGAAGGCGGCGATGCTGCCGAAGGAACTGATCAGGGCGATGCCCGCGGCCTGGGTGTTGCTGGCGAGAAAGGCCGGCGGCAACTGCCAGAACATCGGCAGCGCGGCGCTGGCGCCCATGCCGGCCACCAGCAGCCCGGCCATCACCAGCCAGGCGTTGTCCGGCGCGAGGCCGGCGGCGATCAGGCCGAGGCTGGCCATCAGCAGCGGTACGCTCAGGTGCCAGCGCCGTTCGCGCCGGCGGTCGGAAGAGCGGCCGACGCCGATCATGAACAGGCAGCCGGCCAGGTACGGCAGGGCGCTGAGCAGGCCGACGCGGCTGTCGCGGGCGATGCCGGCGTGGTGGATCAGGGTCGGCATCCAGAAGGCGATGGTGTTGACCGCCAGCATCACCGCGAAATAGATGCACACCAGCAGCCAGACGTGGCGGTCCTGAAAGATGTCGGCGAAGCGGGTGATCGGCTTGTGCTGCTCTTCCTGGCGCAGGGCGGCGTGCAGCTGCTGCTTCTGCCGGTCGCTCAGCCAGTCGACGCTGTCGATGCTTTCCGGCAGTGCCTTGAGCACCACCAGGCCGAGGAACACCACCGGCAGGCCTTCGATCAGGAACATCCACTGCCAGCCGCGCATGCCACCCAGGTCATGGAAACTTTCGAGAATCCAGCCCGACAGCGGGCCGCCGATCACCCCGGCCATGGGCACGGCAATGGCGAACAACGCGGTCACCTGGCCCCGACGGCTGGCCGGGAACCAGCGGTTGAGCAGCACCAGGATGCCAGGGAAAAAACCGGCCTCGGCCACCCCCAGCAGAAAGCGCAGCAGGTAGAAGCCGGCGGCGCTATCCACCAGCAGCATGCCGCTGGACAGCAGGCCCCAGACCAGCATCAGGCTGGCGATCCAGCGGCGTGGCCCGACCCGGTCCAGGGCCAGGTTGCTGGGCACGCCGAACAGCGCATAGGCGATGAAGAACAGGCCCGCGCCAAAACCGTAGACGCTGTCGCTGAAGCCCAGGTCCTGGGTCATCTGCAGCTTGGCGAAGCCGATATTGATGCGGTCCAGGTGAGCGAAGATGTAGCAGGTGAACAGCAGGGGCATCAGCCGCCAGGTGATCCGGCGATAGGTGTCGCTGGTCTCCGTGGCACTGGGCAGGGTAAGGGTCGAGCTGGGCATGGGCGGGGTCTCTTTATTGTTTTTGTCGAGAAGGGCGCATTGCTTCTGTAGCCGCTGCCGCAGGCTGCGACCGGCTTGGGCGGCATTCCGAACAAGCAGTCGTGTTCTTGAGCTTGCAGGAAGGCTCTTCGAGCCTTATCGCAGCCTTCGGCAGCGGTTACGGTCACGACTGCTGCTGGAGGAACGCATGCACGTTGTTGTGCTTGAAGTTCAGCTCGGCATCCAGCTCGCTCATTTCGAACGACAGCGCCAGCAGGCGCTGGGCCTGGAGTACGGCGAAGTGCGCCTTGATGATCTCGAACAGCGCCTCGGCGACCTGGCGCCGGGTGGCCAGGTCGCGGCCGGCCCCGACCTGCAGGCGCATATGGACGAAGGCGTAGTCGTGCTTGCCGTCGGCCATGCGCCAGGTGTCCAGGCGCACGCCGCGGCTGCGGATGCCTCCTAGCGGGAAGACGCCGCTGGCCCCCAGGAACTCGTGCACCTTGGCAAAGAGCCCCGGCAGGTCGGCTTGCTGCTCGATGTTGTCGGTGTATTCGGCGATGAAATGCGGCATGTGATCCTCCTTGCAGGCGAACCTTCGGCGGCCAGCCGCGGATTTCCGGGCTGGATCGGCGAGGCTGGCGCGGCGTCTAGAGTGGGAAAATGGCGTTGATCTGGCCGGTGCCGGAGCTGCCGAATGGCGGCGTGACGATCTCGGCGGGGCGGTTGTATGCAGGTCCGCCCAGCAGGCCCAGGAGCATGGCGGTGTCGTGCATCCGGCCTTCGCCGAAACAGTGCTCGGCGTAGTCCGGGAGCATCGAGCAGAACTCGCGAAAGCGCCCCTGTTGCCACAGCTCGACCACCCGCAGGTCTACCTGCTTGTCGAATTCCCGGGTCCAGTTATGGATGTTGGCTTCGGCCAGGCGGTCGTCGGAGAAGCGGTGGGACAGCGAACCGGAGGCCAGCACCAGGACTTTGCGATTGCTCTTTTCGATGGCCCGGCGCACCGCGGCACCGAAGGTGAAGCTGTCTTCGAGCTTGTGCCAGGCGCACCAGGCGGCGATGGAAATCACCTTGAAATGCTGCGCGGGCGGCACGTCCATGTGCATGTAGCGCATCGGTACCAGGGTGCCGTATTCCAGCTCCAGGCTGGGGATGTTGTGGGCCAGGGTCCGGACATCGGCGGCGTTGGCTTCGGCGGCGATCAGCTCGCCCAGCTCCGGGCAGCCGTCGTAGTCGTAGTCCATGTTCTTGATGAAGTGCGGCAGTTCGTTGCTGGTGTAGGTGCCGTTGAAGCGTTCGCCGCAATTGATGTGATAACCGCTGTTGACCAGCCAGTGCACGTCGAACACCACGGCGGTGTCGGCCCCCCGTTCGCGGGCGCGGCGGGCGATTTCCTTGTGCCCGGCGATCGCCGCTTCGCGACAGCCGTGGTGCTTGCCCGGCAGTTCGGACAGGTACATCGATGGAACGTGGCAGACCTTGGCGGCCATGACGACTTCGCCCATGGTGCTTCTCCTGAAACATCTTATTGTTCGACCCTGTAGCCGCTGCCTGCGGCTACAGCGGATTTTTCAACCTTACACGCCCCAGCGCGGGATGTGGTGGCTGCCCATGGAGAGGCAGACGTTCTTGATCTCGGCGAACACCTCGAAGCTGTATTCGCCGCCTTCGCGGCCGGTGCCGGAGCCCTTGACCCCGCCGAACGGCTGGCGCAGGTCGCGCACGTTCTGGCTGTTGATGAACACCATGCCGGCTTCGATGCCGCGGGCCAGGCGATGGGCCTTGCCGATGTCCTGGGTCCAGATGTAGGAGGCCAGGCCGTACTCGGTGTCGTTGGCCAGAAGCAGGGCCTCGGCCTCGTCCTTGAACGGGATCAGGCACACCACCGGGCCGAAGATCTCTTCCTGGGCGATGCGCATCCGGTTGTCCACGTCGGCGAACACCGTCGGCTGGATGAACTGGCCACGGGCGAGGTGCGCCGGCAGGTTGGCCGGGCGCTCCAGGCCGCCGGCGAGGCTGGAGGAAGAGTTGACGTTTCTCAGCAAGGT
>NZ_JBNNVU010000058.1:0-36366 GCF_050280705.1 Pseudomonas sp. NPDC089530
ACACGCCACGGCGGTTTTTTATAGTTGTTCTACCGGTACAGCAAACAGCTTTTGCAGCGCCGGCCGGGGGCCGGTTCGCTGTGTTATCTCGTTGCCTTATTTCGTTGCCTTATTTCGTTACAGCAGCGGTGCCAGATAATCCGTCCAGCACTGTATGGCCTGCGGGGTGCGCAGCAGATCGTTGCGCACCTCGATCAACACCGAATCCAGCCCCCGGGCATCGCCGTGGGCCGGCACGGTCATGTCGCTCAGGGCGTCGATCTTGTACGGTTCGTTGCCGGCGATCTTCACGTCATGCACCGACATGCCTTCCAGCAGGTGCCGGGCGTAACCCTCGGCGCGGCCGAACAGGACCCCCATTTCCAGGGAGCGGCGCTGGCCGTAGTACAGCGGGGTGAAACTGTGGATGCCTACCACCCGCACCGGCCTGCCTGCGGCCAGGCGCGCCTCGATCAGCGCGCTCAGGCGTGCATGGAAGGGCCGAAACAGCTGCTTGCGCCGGTACTCGCGGGTGGCCTCGTCGAGGCGCTGGTTGCCGGGGACCTGATAGATCTCGCTCTGCAGCGGGATACTGTCGTGGGCCTGGCACGGGCGGTTGAGGTCGATCAGCAGCCGTGAATAGTTGGCCGACAGCAAGGTGGCCCCCAGGGTCTGCGACAGGTTCTCGGCCAGCTCCAGGGCACCGGGGTCCCAGGCGATATGCTCCCGCGCCGCTTCCGGGGTCAGGCCCAGGTCGTCGAGCGCCGCCGGGATATAGCGGCTGGCGTGCTCGCAGACCAAGATCAGCGGGTGCTCGGCGTCTTCCCGCAGCAGCCGGTAGGCCGGCCGGGTGTACAACCCCAGCTCGGTGGATTCAGTACAGGTGGGCATAGTGTTCACAGAGTTCGGCAGGGCTCAGGTGCTCGGTCAGTTTCACTTCCTGGTGTTTGACGGCGAAATAGGTGGCCAGCAACGGGGCTGGCAGTGCTTGCAGCAGTTCCGGGCAGTCGCGCAGGCGGTCCAGCGCCTGGGGCAACGAGGCCGGAAGGGTGACGATGCCCAGGTCCTGGCGCTGCTGCGCGCTCAGGTCGGCTGGTATTTCGTCGGTCACGGCGCGTAGCGGCAACTTCTGTTCGAGGCCCAGGCGCCCGGCGATCAGCACCGCGGCCATGGCCAGGTGCGGCGAGGCGGTGGCGTCCAGCGCGCGGAATTCGAGGTTGTACTGCGGCGCTTGCGGCTTGCCGCCGATGCTCACGGTGGGGCAGATGCGCAGCGAAGCTTCGCGGTTGCGCTGGCCCAGGCAGGCATAGGAGGCGCTCCAGTGATGGGGCTGCAGGCGCGCGTAGGAAATCGGCGTCGGCGCGGTCAGGGCACAGAGCGCCGGCAAGTACTTGAGCACCCCGGCGGCCCAGAACTGGCCGAGGGACGACAGGCTGTTGGCCCGTCCTTCCTCATACAGCACCGGCGTGCCGTCCAGGTCCTGCA
Organism: Pseudomonas sp. NPDC089530; assembly: GCF_050280705.1. Taxonomy (NCBI): domain Bacteria; kingdom Pseudomonadati; phylum Pseudomonadota; class Gammaproteobacteria; order Pseudomonadales; family Pseudomonadaceae; genus Pseudomonas; species Pseudomonas sp. NPDC089530. The sequence goes on from NZ_JBNNVU010000058.1 coordinate 1,465, forward strand.
GGCTCAGGTGCAGGTGCACGCCGTTGCACACCGCGTGTTCGGCGGTCCGCGGCGCGAAGCTGACGCGGTCGCCCAGCTGCCGGGCGATTTCCCGGGTGATCTCGCGCACGTTCACCGCACGGTCGGCGGCGGCCACGCCCAGGGTCGGGCGGCAGGTGATTTCGTACTGGTGCTTGCCGTACTCGGGGAGGAACATTTCCGGCTCGACGCCCGCGGCGCGCAGGGCCGCGAGCAGCCAGCCGCCGAAGTCCGCGCCCTGGCGCTGGGCCTGCAGGGAAAAGGCCAGCCGCTCGGGCTGCGCGACGGCGCGCCGCAGGTTGAACTCGTGCTCGAAGGCGGCGCTGACCTGCAGTCCCAACTGCTCGGCGTAGCGTTGCACCTCGTCGCGCAACAGGGTGCGCGGGCAGGCGGCCCAGGGCCGGCCGTCGGTTTCGCAGATGTCGGCGTGGATGAAGTCCAGCGGCGCAGCGCTGGCGTCCGGACCGCTGCCGACCCGGACCCGGCTGGCCAGGTCGGGGATCAGCCGCAGGTCGCCCCGGGCGCCCCAGGGGTTGGGTTCGGCAATCTGGTCCTGCGGGGTCAGCGCGCTATTGGCCGGCACCCAGCCGCAGCCGGCACTGGTGTAGCTGTCCAGCTCGTCACTGGGGAACGAGCGGCCACGGCTGACGCCGATCAGGTCGGTGGTGAGCAGGGTGGTCATGGCCACCGGCTGCAACGGCTCGCTGACCCGGCTCATGCCTGCATCTCCTGCAGGCGGCGCAGCACGGTGCGGGTATCGCTGATCCAGCAGTAGCCCTTGATCGCGTTCAGGCAGGCCTGGTGCCGGGCGTTGGTGTAGGTGGCGCAGGCGTCTTCCACCAGGGTCACCAGGTAACCGCGGTCGGCGGCGTCGCGCACCGCCATGTCGACGCACTGGTCGGTGACGATGCCGGCGACGATCAGGTGACGGGTCTGCAGGTTGCGCAGCACGTAGTCGATATTGGTCGAGTTGAAGACCCCGGAGGAGGTCTTGGGCAGGATGATTTCGTTCTCCTGCGCCGCAAGTTCATCGATGATTGCCGCCTGCGGGCTGCCCTTGGGCAGGTGCATGTCCGACAGCTTGTGGTCCAGCGAGCGGTCGCGGCCATCGGCGGTCAGGCTTTCGATAAGGGTGTGCAGCACGTTCTGCCGGGCGCCGCGCATGGCCGCCAGGAGTTTCTGCTGGTTGGGAATCACCTGTTCGCGGGTGCGCCGGATGAAGTACTCGGCGTCCGGCACCTGCAAATGCGGGTCGAGCGCTGGCTCGAGCCAGGCCCGTTGCATGTCCACCAGCAGCAGGGCGGTGTGATCGACGGTGTATGGCAGGTCGCGGGGCGAGTGGCGGGGAAGGCAGACCATCCTTATTTGTCCTCCAGCAGGTGAGTGGCGAAATCATTGCGCAGGGCGTCGATGCCCTCCAGGCGCCGGTCCAGGTCGCTGCTGCGCGGGGTCAGGCTGGCGATCAGCGCTTCGACCTGGGCCAGGGCCGGCACCAGGCTGTCGAAGGCCGAGGTCGATTCCACCGGGGCGCTGATGATCAGGTCCGCCTGTTCCCGCAACGGCGAGGTGTAGATATCGGTGAACAGCACCACCCGCGCATGCCGCGCCTTGGCGGTGGCGGCCACTCGCTGGGCCTGGGCCTGGTAGCGACGGTAGTCGAACAGCAGGACCAGGTCCTGGCGCTGCAGGTCGTACAGGCGGTCCGGCAATTGGGTGTTGTCTTCCAGGGCGAAGCAGCCGGGGCGCAGCAGGCGCAGGTGATTGAGCAGGTAGCTGGCGAGAAAGCTGCTGAAGCGCCCACCGTAGCAATACACCTGATGGCGGGTGTCCAGCAGCCAGTCCACCAGGATGCGCACGTCTTCGGGCTGGGTCAGGGCGCGGGTCTGCTCCAGGCTGCGCAGGCTGCCTTGCAGGTATTGGCTCCAGGTATCGTCCTGGCGCCCATGGGCCCGGGGTTGCAGCAGGGTGCTGGGTGAGCGCAGGCGAGCGTCCATGTCGCTGAGCAGCGCTTCCTGGAATTGCGCGTAGCCGGCGAAACCAAGCTTTTTCACCAGCCGCACTATGGTCGGATCGCTGACGCCGGCGTGTTCGGCCAGCCGCGACATGGGCCCCAGGCCGTTGCGCGGGTAATGGTCGAGCAGGGCCCGGATGACCTTGCGCTCGGAAGGCGTGAGGTCGAGGGCCGGGTCGGTGATCTGGTCTCTGAGGGACGGCATGGAGCGCCTGTGCTAGCGAATGTCGTTTTTGTTTCAGTGAAAGTAAAAACAGTATTTATGTAATTTACGTTACATGTCTAGTGAAAAATGGCAGTGCCCTCGCCTGCGCCAAAAGAGGGCATCAGAGCCCTGCTTTATGGGTGTTCGCCGTTTTCCCGGGGTTGGGGTTCAGCGCGGCAGGGTGCCGCGGAAGACCGCGCTGAGGGCGCGCAGGGTTTCCGCGGAGCGGGCGTCGGTGGGCCGCGCATGCAGGACGATCTCGCTGACCGGCAGCAGCGGCAGGCCAAGGCGCTCGCCGACCTCGACCGCGCCGGCCGGCGCCACCCGGTGGGCCAGGGCCGCCACCCCGAGCCCGGCACTGACGGCGGCGCAGACCGCCATGACCCCGCCGCCGATAAACACCTCGGTCCAGGCAATACCGGCGTCGTCCAGGGCCTGCACGGCGAGATGCCGCACGCCACAGGGCGGGGCCATGGTCGCCAGGCGCAGTGGGCTGCCCGGCGCCTGTTGCCAGGTTGGCGCGGCGAACCAGCCGAAGCGCTCCACCACCAGCACTTCGCCGTCCTGGCGCGGGCCTTCGTTGCGCACGATGACGGCGTCCAGCTCTTCGCGGTCGAAGGCAGCCGTCAGCTCCCTGGAGGAGGCGATGCGCACCTCGATCAGCAGCAGCGGATCGTAGGCGGCGATCCGGTTCAGCAGGTGCGGCAGCTCGGCGCCGGCCACGTGGTCGCTGATGCCGATGACCAGACGCCGCGCCGGCGCCGCCTGCATGTCGCCCAGGGCCCGCTCGTGGGCGCGCAGCAGCTCGCGGGCGGCGAGCATGAACTGCCCGCCGACCGGGGTCAGCCGCACATGCCGCGGCGTGCGTTCCAGCAGGCGATAGCCGAGGCGTTCCTCCAGGCGCTTGAGTTTGAGGCTGATGGCCGCCTGGGAGGTGTCCAGGGCCTGGGCGGCCCGGGTGAAACTGCCGAAGTCGGCGATCAGCACGAAGGCCTGCACGGTGTCGATGTCCAGGGGCCTGAGGGGTTCGTTCATATCGGATGATTATCACAGATATATGTGGCGATATCTTGTGGTAATGCCTGGCCCTGCGCAAGCTGGCAGCACCTTTGAGCACTGGAGCGCTGCCATGTTTGCCAAACAGTATTCACACCGCCTGCCGGCCGATTACGACATGGGCGTGATCCGCCAGCGCGCCGCGGACCGCGGGCCCTTGTGGGACGACGTCGATGGCTTGCTGTTCAAGGTCTTCGCCGGGCAGGAGCGGGGCGTGCACGGCGCGGGGCATAACCTGTATGCCTCGATCTACCTCTGGGCCGATCCGGAGGGCGCCGCGCGGTTTCTCATGGGCAGCGGTTTCGACAGCGTGATCGACGCCTTCGGCCGCCCGCAGATCGAATCCTGGCTGCCCCTGGACTGGCGTCGCGGCCGGGCCGCCCAGGCGCGGACCCTGTACCGCGAGCCACTGGCGATCGACCCAAAGGCCGATCGCGCTGCGCTGCTGGCCGAGCTGGCCCGGCACAACCAGGCGCTCGCCGAGGACCCGGACACCTTCGCCGTGTTCGTCGCCCTCGACCTGCAGGCCTGGGAGCTGGTGCGCTTTACCCTGTCGGCCGGGGTGCCCGACAGCGCCCGGGGCGCCGAGCGCTACGAGGTGCTGTACCTGGCCCGGCCGGGCATTGCCTAGGCGGCAGTAGGAATCCCCCGGCGACCAATGATACAAACGCGGCCATATCCCGGACCGCGTCCATTCACTGTCGAGAGATTCCCCGTGCAGGCCACCCGTTTGACCCTGATCTGCCACGCCCGCACCGTCGCCCAGAAATTGGCGCGGTTCCCCCAGGACGAGCCGCTGGAGATGGACTGGCAGGCGCTCGCCGGCTCGCGGGCCGGCGGGTTCAAGCGGCCGCCACGGCTGCTCAGTGGGCCGGAACTGCGGGCGCGGCAGACTGCTGCGCTGTACGGCGCGGCGGTGGAAAGCGTGCCGGCGCTGCGCGACTGCGACATGGGGCGCTGGCGGGGCCTGGCGCTGGACGAGTTGCAGCGCGAGCAGCCCGAAGCGCTGCAGGCCTGGCTGACCGACAGCCAGGGCGCGCCCCATGGCGGCGAGTCGGTGGCGCAGCTGTGCGAGCGGGTCGGGTCGTGGCTAGGGTCGCTGGTAGACCGGCCGGGGCATGTGCTGGCGGTAACCCATCCCATGGTCATCCGCGCGGCGCTGGTGCAGGTCATGCAGTGCCCGTTGGCCAGTTTCAATGCCATCGATGTCGAGCCGCTGGCGCAGGTCGAGCTGCGCTTCAACGGGCGCTGGCGGTTGCGCCTGGACCAGCGCGATTAGTGGGGTGGGCCGCCCAGCGGCCGCCTTGTGACGCGCCGCCGCAACCCGGCCATACTCCAGCTCCGCTCCGCCAAAGAGAACGCCCCCCGTGAAAACCCTCCTGATCATCGGCATCGGCGCCGGCAACCCGGACTACATCACCGTGCAGGCGGTCAAGGCGCTCAACCGTACCGACGTGTTTTTCCTGATGGACAAGGGCCCGAGCAAGGACGCGCTGATCGACCTGCGCCGGGAGATCTGCGAGCGCCATATCGAGCAGCGCAATTACCGCTTTGTCGAGGCGCCAAGCCCGGAGCGCCAGCGCGGCGCCGAGGTGGATTACCCGGCCAGCGTCGCCGAACTGAACCGTGCCAAGCAGCGCACCTTCGAGCGGCTGATCGACGAGGAACTGGCGGACGGCGAAACCGGCGCCTTCCTGGCCTGGGGCGACCCGGCGCTGTACGACAGCACCATTCGCATCCTGCAGGCGATCCTGGCCAGCGGCCGCGGTGGGTTCGAGTTCGAAGTGATTCCCGGCATCACCAGCGTCCAGGCCCTGGCGGCGCAGCACAAGGTGCCGCTGAACCGCATCGGCCGTTCGGTGGAGATCACCACCGGGCGGCGGCTGGCGGCGGGGCAGGTGAGCAACGCCGACAGCCTGGTGGTGATGCTCGATGCCGAGGACGCTTACCGCCAGCTGGCGGACCAGGACCTGGAGATCTACTGGGGCGCCTACCTGGGCACGCCGGAGCAGATCCTGATCGCCGGCCGGCTCGGGGACGTCGCCGCCCAGATCCAGCAGGTGCGCCAGGCGGCGCGGCAGGCCCATGGCTGGATCATGGATACCTATCTGTTGCGCAAACCCGAGGAGTAGTGGGGCAGGGCCACCACGCTGCGAAAGGCCATGCGAAAACTCTCCGCCGAGCGGTAGCGGCCATGTGCCGGGGGCGCCCAACCTGCCCGGGCGTCTTCAGCGCGACCGGCGGGTCGCAATACGGGCGCGAAAATCAGCCAACCAGCGGGGATCGGGAGGGTTTCCCGGGGTCTTCGAACCCTCCCGATCCGGTTGTGGTTTTTCTATAACTATTTGTCGCATTAACGCAATTTGCCGCCTGGGAGCCGCTCTAGACTGCTGGCCTCTTCGATTTCCCCTCAATCGAACTTTCTGCCAATAAAAGCCTCCGTCTACGGGAGTAATAGATGAAGAAGCTTGTAATGTTCGGTGCCCTGGCACTGTCCATGCTGTCCCTGACCGCCGTGGCTGACGATGCCAAGCCGATCCGCATCGGTATCGAAGCCGGTTACCCGCCATTCTCGATGAAGACCCCCGACGGCAAGCTCACCGGTTTCGACGTGGATATCGGCGATGCGCTGTGTGAGCAGATGAAAGTGAAGTGCACCTGGGTCGAGCAGGAGTTCGACGGCCTGATCCCAGCGCTGAAAGTGCGCAAGATCGACGCCATCCTGTCGTCCATGACCATCACCGACGATCGCAAGAAGAACGTCGATTTCACCAACAAGTACTACCACGTCCCGGCGCGCTTCGTGATGAAGGAAGGCACCGAGGTCAAGGACCCGTTGACCGAGCTCAAGGACAAGAAAATCGGTGTGCTGCGCGCCAGTACCCATGACCGTTTCGCTACCGAAGTGCTGGTCCCGGCCGGGATCAACCTGGTGCGCTACGGCTCGCAGCAGGAAGCCAACCTGGACATGGTGTCCGGTCGCATCGACGCGCTGCTGGCCGACTCGGTCAACCTCGACGACGGTTTCCTGAAAACCGACGCCGGCAAGGGCTTCGCCTTCGTCGGTCCCGAGTACAACGATCCGAAGTACTTCGGTGGCGGCGCCGGCATTGCCGTGCGCAAGGGCGATACCGCCCTGGCCGAGAAATTCAACGCGGCCATCGCCGAAATCCGCGCCAACGGCAAGTACAAGGCCGTGCAGGACAAGTACTTCAAGTTCGACGTGTACGGCGAGTAATTCGCCGGGCTGGACCAGGCGGCTACCGTGCACACGGAGCCGCCTTTTTTGTGCGCGCGATCCAACTCCTGTAGCCGCTGCCGAGCCTTGGCGAGGCTGCGATCGAGGTGGGCGGCATTCCGACGAAGCCCCGTAAAGCCTGACGACGCGGTGTGCCGGATTGAGGGTGTCGCCTGACCCAGCGCCTGCTACGCAGGCGGTCGCAGCCTCGCCAAGGCTCGACAGCGGCTACAGTAAATTGCCGTGGCAGCGATACCCAGGACCGGCCGCCGATCTTTTCATGCCGGCGCAAATGCCTCAGTCTACGACCCCGCCGCCCGCCACTTTTGCCGGAGCCCTTCATGCAACGCATCGACCATTCCCTGCCCTGGAGCCACCTGGGCACTCAGCGCCAGCTCAGTGTGTTCCGCTTTGGCAGCGGCAGCCGCAAGGTCTATATCCAGGCCAGCCTGCACGCCGACGAACTGCCGGGCATGCGCACCGCCTGGGAGCTGAAAAAACGCCTGGGCGAGCTGGAGGCCCAGGGCCAGCTCAAGGGCGTGATCGAACTGGTGCCGGTGGCCAACCCCATCGGCCTCGACCAGCATCTGCAAAGCAGCCACCTGGGGCGTTTCGAAAGCGGTAGCGGGAAGAATTTCAACCGCGCCTTCGTCGAGCTCAGCGGCCCGGTGGGCGACCTGATCGGCGACCGCCTGGGCAGCGATGCGGCGGCCAACGTCGTCCTGATCCGCCAGGCCATGGGCCAGGTCCTGGACCGCCTGCCGGCCCCGGTTTCGCAACTCGAAGCCTTGCAACGCCTGTTGTTGCGCCATGCCTGCGACGCCGACATCACCCTGGACCTGCACTGCGACTTCGAAGCGGCGATCCACCTCTACGCGCTGCCCCAGCACTGGCCGCAATGGCAATCCCTGGCCGCGCGCTTGAAGGCTGGCGTGGCGCTGCTCTGCGAAGACTCCGGCGGCCGCTCGTTCGACGAGTCCTGCTCCACGCCCTGGCTGCGCCTGGCCCGGGATTTCCCGAAGGCGGCGATCCCGTCGGCCAACCTCGCCACCACCCTGGAACTGGGCAGCATGGGCGACACCCGGGTCGAGCAGGCCCAGGCCAACGGCGAAGCGATCCTGGGCTTTCTCGCCGAGCAGGGGTTTATCGACGGCCAATGGCCCGCCGTCCCGGACAGCTGTTGCGAGGGCATGCCGTTCGAGGGCACCCAGTACCTGTTCGCCCCGCACCATGGGGTGGTCAGCTTCCTGCGCGAGGCTGGTGAATGGGTGGAGCAGGGCGACGCCATCTTCGAAGTGGTCGACCCGCTGCAGGACCTTGTCACCGTGGTGCGCGCCGCCACCAGCGGCGTGCTGTTCGCCCTGGACCGCAGCCGCTATACCGAGCCCGGCATCTGGCAGGCCAAGGTCGCCGGCCGCGAACCGATCCGCAGCGGCAAGCTGAGTAACGATTGAGGCACACCCAGCCGGCCCCTGCGGGAGCGGACGGGTCACATTTGAGGACACCCCATGTTCAAGTTTCTGGCCCTGCTGATGCTGTGCCTGTCGGCCACTGCACAGGCCCAAGACGTACTGCTCGACGACTTGCCGCTGCCTTACCTGGAACAGGCCCCGGCCGATTCCCGCGACCGGCCCCTGGTGATTTTCCTCCACGGCTACGGCAGCAACGAAGAGGATCTGTTCGACCTCAAGGATTCGTTGCCGGTGGCTTACACCTACCTGTCGGTGCGGGCGCCGCAGACCCTGGAAGAGGGCAGCTATCAGTGGTTTCACAGGCAGGGCGAGGGCCCTTATGACGGTGTGACCCTGGAGCTGGCGGACAGCGCCAAGCTGATCGGCGAGTTTGTCCGCCAGGCGCTCGCCAAGTACCAGACCCGCGCCGACCGGGTGTTCCTGGTGGGCTTCAGCCAGGGGGCGATCATGTCCTACGAGGTGGGGCTGCGCCATCCCCAGGCGGTGCGCGGGATCGCCGCGCTGAGCGGGAAGATCCTGCCGGTGCTGCGTTCGCAGCTGAAGTCGGGCAAGGGCCTGGAGCCGCTGGCGATCTTCATCGCCCATGGCACGGCGGACAAGCGCCTGCCTTATAGCGACGGCTCCGAGGCCGACCGCCTGTTGCGCGGGTTGGGCCTGAGCCCGCAGTTCCACGCCTACCCGGGGATCGGCCACGGCATCAGCGACACCGAGGTCGAGGATCTGAAGCACTGGCTGCTCAGCCTCAACCCTTGAACCGCAGCCTTACTGCTTGCCGACGATCTGGCTGACCAGCTTGTCGTGATTGGCCTTGTCGTTGATCCGCGAGATCACCTGCACCACCGCCATGCGGTTGCCCGAGCCGGCCAGCAGGGTCGAGCTCTGGGTCATGCCGCCGCCCTGGGTCGCGGTGCTGTCGATCTGGCGCAGGCCGAGGCCGGAGCGGGTCATGCTTTTTTCGCTCTGCTTGCTGAAGTCCGGCAGGGCCGCCGCCTGCTGCGAGAGGAAACCCGACACCGCGCTATCGAGGAACGGCGCGTCGTTGTCCTTGGCCTGCACCGCATCGGGGATCAGGTTCTCGGCGGCGATGACTACGGTCTTGGTCTGGGCGTTGGTGTACATGGTGCCGGTGGCGCCGGCGGTACCGCTGGCCTCGTCGCCGGCCGGCAGCGGGTTGGCGACAAACCCCTTGGGCAGGCTGAAACTGAACTTGCCGCCGAGCAGCGAGACTTTCTCGACCTTGGCTTTCTTGCTCGTCGGCTGGGCCGCGGACGCGTCCAGGGCGCCGAAACCGGCCAGCGCCGCCAGGACCAGGACCGCGGCGTGTTTACCGAACAGGGACATGCAGATACTCCAGTGAGCGTGGGGGCGCGCATCTTCCCACGGCGTACGCGCGGCACTCCAGCGGGATATTCGCGGGCGCGAAGTTTCGGATGGAAGGGCGCAGGGCGAGCACCTCAAGCGCCCGTGGAGCGCGCCTTCGAGGTGGCCAGCACCGCCCCGGCAATGATCAGCAGCGCCGGCACCAGCAGCCACGGGCTGGCCTGGCTCTGGCCGATGCCGATCAGCAGCAGGGTGGAGATCAGCGGCGCCAGGTACGACAGGGCGCCGAGGGTGGGCAGGTTGCCGTGCTTGGTGGCGTGGTCCCAGGCGAAAAACGCCAGGCCGACCGGGCCCAGCCCCAGGCCGAGAATGGCCAGCCATTGCATAAGGTCCGGCTGTACCGGGCTTTCGAAAGCCAGGTGGCACAGCAGCCCGGCCACGGCCACCAGCCCGCAGACACCGCCGATCAGGCTGCTGGGCACGGCACTGAAGCGCCGGTTGAGCACCGAGTAGCCGGACCACACCAGGGCGCAGGCGAAGGCCGCCAGATAACCCGCGACCGGCATCGCGCCGCTCGGGTCAGATGCGCGCTGGCGCATGATCAGCGCGGTGCCCGCCAGCCCCAGCAAGGCGCCGGTCAGTTGCCTGGCGCGCAGGCGTTCGCCGCCGCTCCTGGCCGCCAGCAGGACGATCAGCAATGGCCAGAGGTAGGCGATCAGGCTGGCTTCGGCGGCCGGCGCGGCTTTCAGGGCGAAGAAATACAACGCGTGGTAGGCGAAGATCCCGCCGAACCCCAGCGCCCATACCGGCCAGGGCTGACGCCAGCCGCGAAACCCGGCGCGTCCGCGCAGCCCGAGCAGCGCCAGGCTGGCGCCGCAGGCCACGGCAAAGCTCAGGGTCAGCAACTGAAATGGCGGAATGCCGGCGGTGAGGGTGGTCAACAGGGCCAGGCACGACCAGAGGACGATCGCGATCACGCCGATGACGGTGGCGGCGCCGCTGCGCGAGGGGGTGAGGGCGGTGGAGCGCAATGCAGTCATGGAGGCACACCAGGGCGAGGAGAGTGTGGCCAGCATAGAAGCGCTCGCGACGGCGGTATTGCTCAGGCCTGCGGAAATCTTGTTCCAGTCTGCGTCTGTGCTTCGCGAACGGCCTTGCGCAGAGCCGCAGGGGTGGTGTTGCGCGACTTCTTCAGGGCATGGGTCAGGGCGCTCTGATCGGCGTAGCCGACCCGCTGGGCAATCTCGCTGATGGGCAACCGGGTCTGGCCGAGCAGGTCGATGGCGTGGTTCAGGCGCAAGGTCGCGATATAGGCGAAGGGGGTGCTGTGCATGTCCCGCTCGAACAACAGGTAGAGGCTGCGCTCGCCGATCCCCGCGGCGCGGGCGATGGCCCGGGCGCTCAGTGGGCTGCCCAGGTGCTGTTCGATATAGGCCAGGGCCCGCGCCAGGGCCTGCCGCTGCGGCGCGGCCGGCACCGGGCGGGCGAGACAGCCCAGCAGCAGACTGCTCCAGGCTTCGGCGGCCCGGCTGGAAGCGCTCAGCAGTGCGCCGCTATGGCTGGCATAGCCGAGCAGGTGGCGGATCTGCGGATCGAGGGCGAAGAAGCGGGTATCGCCCAGGGGCTGGCCGGTGCCTGGGTTTTCGGTCGTGGGGATATCGAGCACCAGAAAGGTGTTGCGGCGCTCGGCCAGGAACGCATGGCGGGCGCCCGGCGCAATCAGCACCCCCTGGCTGGCGTCGACCCGGCCGCCACGGCCGTCCACTTCGATCTCCATCGCTCCCGATAGCGGCAGCACGATCTGCTGGAAATCGTGGGCGTGCAGTTCGACCTGCCCGGAATACGAGCGCATCGCCAGGGCAACGGTTGGCTCGAAGGGAGTGTTCATGGGGCTGCTCCGTGGATTGCTGGGGGCATCATGCCTGAAGAGCCTTGCCTTGCTCGATGCCCGGTTGTTTCCGGCCTGGAATTGTCTCTGCTCGTGAAAACAACGATAGGCCACTACGTTCCCGGCTTGCGCCCCCTCCACACCCGGGGCCCGAAGGGCGCTATCGAGGCTTGGGCCGGTTCGCTGAAACCTCTAAGCTGGGCCACCGTTCCAGCCTTCCGGATGCCCGCGTGAAATTCACTCTCCCGAAAATCGGTACCGCTCCCTTCTGCCCGCCGGAAGTCGCCGGCACCATAGTCGTCGACCCCAAGGCACCGCTGCTCAAACGCATCCTGCGCTTCGCCGGCCCCGGCCTGCTGATCTCCATCGGCTACATGGACCCCGGCAACTGGGCCACGGCCATCGAGGCCGGTTCCCGCTATGGCTACAACCTGCTGTTCGTGGTGCTGCTGGCGAGCCTCGCGGGCATGGCCGTGCAGTGCCTGTGCTCGCGCCTGGGCATTGCCACCGGGCGCGACCTGGCGCAGCTCTGCCGGCAGCGCTACAGCACCCGCACGGCGCGCACCCAGTGGCTGCTGGCGGAGGTGTCGATCATCGCCACCGATCTGGCCGAGGTCCTGGGCTGTGCCCTGGCTTTCCACCTGTTGCTCGGGGTCTCGTTGAGCACCGGGATCGTCATCACCGCTTTCGACACCCTGCTGATCCTGGCCTTGCAGAACCGTGGCTTCCGCCGCCTGGAGGCAATCATGCTGGTGCTGGTGGGCACCATCGGCCTGTGCTTTTTCGTCGAGCTGCTATTGATCAAGCCCTACTGGCCGGACGTGGCGCGGGGCTTCACGCCGTCGCTGACGGCGATCGGTGAAGCGGCGCCGCTGTACCTGGCCATCGGCATCCTCGGCGCCACCGTGATGCCGCATAACCTGTACCTGCACACCTCCATCGTGCAGACCCGCCTGGTGGGCCAGGACGAGGCCAGCCGGCGCGACGCGATCAAGCTGGCACGCATCGACACCATCGGTTCCCTGGCCCTGGCGCTGCTGGTCAACGCAGCGATCCTGATCCTCGCCGCCGCGGCCTTCCACGGCAGCGGGCACACCGACGTGGTGGAGCTACAGGACGCCTACCACCTGCTCGACCCGCTGGTGGGCGGGGCGCTGGCCAGCGTGCTGTTCGGCGTGGCCTTGCTGGCCTCGGGGCAGAGTTCGACCTTCACCGGCACCATCGCTGGCCAGGTCATCATGGAGGGCTACCTGAACCTGCGCCTGCCGTGCTGGCAGCGCCGCCTGATCACCCGCGGCCTGGCCCTGGTGCCGGCCTTCGTCGGCGTGTGGCTGATGGGCGACGGCGCGGTGGGCAAGCTGCTGGTGCTGAGCCAGGTGGTGCTCAGCCTGCAACTGCCGTTCGCCCTCTACCCGCTGATCCGCATGACCAGCGACCCGCGACTGATGGGCGTGTTCGTCAACCGCTGGCCGACCCGGGTCCTCGCCTGGAGCCTGTTCGCCGTCATCAGCGGGGCCAATGCCTGGTTGATCGCGCAACTGGTGGTGTGAGGTTGTCCCGGGCTCATCGATCCCAATAGGGCACCGGCCCGAACTTCTCGACGAAAAAGTCGATCACGGTCCTGACCTTCACCGACAGGCGCCGGCTACCGGGCCAGAGGGCGGCGATCTGTTGCGGTTCGAGGCTGGTGGCCACCTGGTAATCCTCGAACAAGGCCACCAGCCGCCCCTGATGCAGGGCCTCGCCGATCAGCCATGACGGAAACATCACCAGCCCCAGGCCCTGTTCGGCGGCCTGGGTCAGGGTGTCGGCGTGGTTGCCGGTGAGGGCGCCCTTGACGTTGCAGGGGGTCCATTCCCGCTTGCCCTTGCGGAAAAACCAGCGCTGCTGACCGGTCTCGCCCTTGTAGGCCAGGCACTGATGGTCGACCAGTTGTTCGGGATGCTGCGGGGTGCCGTGGGCGGCCAGGTAGGCCGGGCTGGCCGCCACCCGGTAGCGCTGTGGCGCGAGGATGCGCGCCTGCATGCCGGAGTCGGCCAGGGTGCCGATCCGGAACAGCAGGTCGGCGCCTTCCAGCAACGGGTCGACGTAGCTGTCGGTCTGCTGGATATCCAGTTGCAGTTTCGGATAGCGCCGGCACAGCTCGCCCAGCCAGGGCGACAGATGACGCTGGCCGAACACCACCGGCGCGTTGATCCGCACCAGCCCGCTGGGCTCGCTTTCCTGTTCCTGCAGGGCCTGCTCGGCTTCCTCCCACTGCGCCAGGACCCGCCGCGCGTAGTAGCCAAGCAGGCGCCCGGCTTCGGTGGGGCTGACCGCCCGGGTGTGGCGATACAGCAACTGCTGGCTCAGGGCCTGTTCCATCAGTTGGATCTGGCGCGAGATCGAGGACGGCGCCAGTCCTTCGCGGCGTGCCACCTCGGAGAAGCTGCCGTGGTCGAGTACGGCCACGAACAGGCGCAGGGCCTTGAAGCCCAGTTCGTTGAAGCCTTGCATGCTGAGTCCTTTCTGTGCGCAATGCGCAAAGGTGTTGTCTGGATAGTCCCATTTATCGCAAAGGATCGGCAATCGATAATGCCCGCCATCCTTTCCACCTTCGATGCAGGTCCGTCATGCCAACATCCTCTCTCGATCTTGATAGCGCGCGCCCGGAGCAAGTCGCGGCGACGACCCGGCCGGGTGTGCGCCTGTTGCTGTTACCCCTGGTGATCCTCGCCGGCATGGGCCTGTCGGTCGAAGCCGGGTTGCTCGGCCCGCTGGGCGTGCAGGTCGGTCACCTGTGGGCGACCCTGAGCATTTTCGGCGTCGGTTCGGCGATCCTGTTCCTGCTGTTGCTGTTCAGTGGGCCACAGCAGGGCCCGGCGCTGAGCGAGCTGCCGCGCTGGCAATTGATCGGCGGCTTTCTCGGGCCGCTGTACGTGGTGGTGCTGACCCTGGCCACTCCCCATATCGGCATCGCCATGACCATGATCGCGATTCTCTCCGGCCAGGTCGGCAAGAGTGTGCTGATCGATCATTTCGGCTGGTTCGGCAGCGCCCGCAAGCGGGTCGACGGCGAACGCTGGATGGCCCTGGCGCTGATCGTCGCCGCCCTTGTCCTGATTGCCCGAGGTTGAACATGAGCCTGATTCTGTTGCTGATCGTAGTGGTGGCCGCGGGGGCGGTGTTGAGTGTGCAGGCGGCCATCAATGGCCGTCTGGGCGAGACGGTCGGGGTCTTGCGCAGCAGCCTCCTGACCTTCGTGGTAGGGGCCGTCAGCACTGCGCTGCTGATCCTGTTCTTCGAGCCGGCCCAGGCCATGAGCCTGCTGGAGGTGCCCAAGTGGCAGCTGACCGGCGCGCTGTTCGGTGTGGTCTACATGATGGTCATGGTGGGGGCGGTGCCCCGGGTGGGCACGGCGGTGGCGACTGTGGCGGTGATCGTCGGCCAGTTGGGCATGGGCATGCTGATCGACCATTTCGGCTGGCTGGGCAACCCGGCCATCGAACTCTCCCACGGCCGGCTCCTGGCCATGGTCTGCCTGGCCCTGGCCCTGCTGTTCATGTATCGCAGCAATGCCCGGCAGGTCTGACGGGGGCGTTTCAGTCCAGCGCCTGCGCCGCGAATCGCGCCACTTGCGCATCCTCCCCGGACTTGACCCCGGACACGCCGACGGCGCCGATCACCTGGCCGTCGAACAGCACCGGCACGCCGCCTTCCAGGGAGGTCAGCAGGGGGGCGGAGAGGAAGGCGGTGCGGCCGCCGTTGACCATCTCTTCGTAGCCCTTGGATTCGCGCCGCCCGAGGGCCGCGGTGCGGGCTTTTTCCAGGGCGATGTAGGCGCTGATCGGCGAGGCGCCGTCCAGGCGTTCGAGGGCCAGCGGGTGGCCGCCGTCGTCGACGATGGCGATGCTCACCGGCCACTGGTTGCGTTCGGCTTCATCCCGTGCGGCGATGAGGATGCGCTGGACTTCGCGATGACCCAGGATGGCTTTGCTGTGCATGGCGTGCTCCTTTCAGGGGGTAGCGGGTTGCTGGGAAGAATGCAGCGGCGGCAGGGCGGCCTCGACCAGTTCGATCCAGTGCCGCACCGGGGTGCGGCCGGCGCCGTCGAGGTGAGTCTGGCAGCCGATATTGGCCGTGGCGATGACCTCGGGGCGGCCGCTTTCCAGGGCATTGAGCTTGTTGTCCCGCAGCTGCCGCGCCAGGGTGGGTTGGGTCAGCGAGTAGGTGCCCGCCGAACCGCAGCACAGGTGGCTGTCGGGCACCTCGGTGAGTTCGAAACCCAGGCGCTTGAGTAGCGACTCCACGGCCCCGCCGAGTTTCTGCCCGTGCTGCAGGCTGCAGGGGCAGTGGAAGGCCAGGCGCCGGTCGCAGTGGGCGTGCAACTGTTCCAGAGGCTCGTCGCGCAGCACCTCCACCAGGTCCCGGGCCATGGCGCTGACCCGTTCGGCCTTGGCCGCATAACGCCGGTCGCCGGCCAGCAGATGGCCGTAATCCTTGATAAAGGCGCCGCAACCGCTGGCAGTCTGGACGATGGCTTCGGCGCCGTGCTCCAGGTGCGGCCACCAGGCGTCGATATTGCGCCGGGCCCGTTCCAGGCCAGCTTCCTGGGCGTCCAGGTGGTAATCCACGGCGCCACAGCAGCCGGCCTCGGCCACCGCGGTCACGGCAATGCCCAGGCGGTCGAGGACCCGCGCCGTGGCGGCGTTGGTGTTGGGCGACAGGCTCGCTTGCACGCAACCTTCCAGCAGCAAAACCTGCCGCGCATGGGCCGTGGCCGGACGTGTCTTGGCCGGCTGGACCTGGCGCGGCAGCTTGCCTTGCACGGCCTCGGGCAGCCACGGACGCAAGGTGGCGCCGGTGCCGAGCAGCGCCCTGAACAGCGCCGGGTTCGGCGCCAGGGCCCGCAGCCCCTGGCGCAACAGGCGCTGACCGAGGGGCCGGGGCACGGCGGCATCGACCACGGCGCGGCCGATGTCCAGCAGGTTGTGGTAATCCACCCCGGACGGGCAGGTGGTTTCGCAGTTGCGGCAGGTCAGGCAGCGGTCCAGGTGCAGTTGGGTCTTGGCCGTGGGTGGGTGGCCTTCGAGCACCTGCTTGATCAGGTAGATGCGCCCCCGTGGCCCGTCCAGTTCGTCGCCCAGCAGTTGATAAGTGGGGCAGGTGGCGTTGCAGAAGCCGCAGTGTACGCAGGTGCGCAGGATGCTCTCGGCCTCCGCGGCGCGGGGTAGTTGGCGCGCCTGTTCGCTCAGGGTGGTTTGCATGCGTCGGGTCCCTGGGGTCAGAGCTCGGCATAGAGCCGGCCGGGGTTGAAGATCCCTTGCGGGTCCAGTTGCGCCTTGAGCTGGCGGTGGTAGCGCAGCAGCACCGCCGGCAACGGCTGGAAGGGGCTGTCCACCAGGCCGTGGCTGTAGCAGGTGGCGTGGCCGCCGACGCGGCTGGCGAGGTCGCGGATGCGCTCGGCCGGGGCGGCGGATTTCAGCCAGCGCTGGGCGCCGGCCCAGTCGATCAACTGCTCGCCGGGCAACTCCAGGGGGCCACAGTTGTTGGGCAGCGACAGGCGCCACAGCGGCAGGCCCTCGTCGAAAAACGCCAGCCGTTGTTCGTTGAGGTCGGCCCAGTACTCGGCGGCCAGCGGCTCGCCGCCCAGACGGTCGCGGGCCGCGTTCACCGAGCCTGCGCCGCCCTCCAGGCGCAGGTGCAGGCGCTGGCCGTCGTGGCTGGCAGCGCTGATGGGCAGTGGCTGCCGGCCCCATTCGGCGAGCCGGGCCAGGGCCCTGGCGCTGTCCATTTCCAGGCTCAGGCCGAGGCACTGGCGGGGGGGGGGGCAGCACCTTGAGCGACACTTCGGTGAGCACCCCGAGGCAGCCGTAGCTGCCCACCAGCAAACGCGAAAGGTCGTAGCCGGCGACGTTTTTCATCACCTCGCCGCCAAAGCGCAGGTGCTTGCCGGTGCCGGTGATGACTCGGCTGCCGAGGACGAAATCCCGCACCGAGCCGGCCCAGGGCCGCCGTGGGCCGGACAGGCCGCTGGCGACCATGCCGCCGACGGTGGCGCCGTCGCCGAAGGCCGGCGGTTCGCAGGCCAGCATCTGCCCGGCGGCGTCCAGGGCGGCCAGCAGTTCCGACAACGGCGTGCCGGTACGCACCGTCACCACCAGTTCGGTCGGGTCGTAGCGAACGATGCCGCGATGGGCGCGGGTATCGAGCACTTCTCCAGCCGTCATCCGCCCGAGAAAGGCCTTGCTGTTGCCGCCCTGGATCAGCAGCGGGGTGTTGCCGGCCAACGCCTGTTCGACCTGTTCCAGCAGCGCGCCGCTGGCGTCGTTGTCCGCATGCGCCGTCATCAGAAACGCTCCAGGTCGGGGAAGGGCAGTTGCCCGGCGTGCACGTGCATCGCGCCGAACTCGGCGCAGCGGTGCAGGGTCGGGATGTTCTTGCCGGGGTTGAGCAGGCCGCCGGGGTCGAAGGCCGCCTTGACCCCGTGGAACAGGGTCAGTTCGTCGCTGTTGAACTGGGCGCACATCTGGTTGATTTTCTCCCGGCCGACCCCGTGTTCGCCGGTGATGCTGCCGCCGACCGCCACGCACAGTTCGAGGATTCTGCCGCCCAGGGCTTCGGCGCGTTCCAGCTCCCCGGGCCGGGCGGCGTCGAACAGGATCAGCGGGTGCATGTTGCCGTCGCCGGCATGGAACACATTGGCCACCCGCAGCCCGTATTCGGCGGCCAGCGCGGCGATGGCCTGGAGCACCCCCGGCAATTCCCGGCGCGGAATGGTGCCGTCCATGCAGTAGTAGTCCGGCGACAACCGGCCCACCGCCGGGAAGGCGTTCTTGCGCCCGGCCCAGAAACGCACCCGCTCGGCCTCGTCCCGGGCCTGGCGCACCTCGGTGGCGCCGGCCCGTTCGAGCACCGCGCGGACCCGGTCGCAATCGGCGTGGACATCGGCCTCCACGCCGTCCAGTTCGCACAGCAGGATGGCGGCGGCGTCCACCGGGTAACCGGCGTGAATGAAGTCTTCGGCGGCGCGGATCGCCAGGTTGTCCATCATTTCCAGGCCGCCGGGGATGATGCCGGCGGCGATGATGTCGGCCACCGCGCGGCCGGCTTTTTCCACCGAGTCGAAGGCCGCCAGCAGCACCTTGGCCAGCGGTGGCTTGGGCAGCAGCTTGACCGTGACTTCGGTGATCACCCCCAGCAGGCCTTCGGAACCGGTGAACAGCGCCAGCAGGTCGAAGCCCGGGGCGTCCAGGGCGTCGCTGCCCAGGGTCAGGCGTTCGCCCTCGATGCTGAGGATTTCCACCTTGAGCAGGTTGTGCACGGTCAGGCCGTATTTCAGGCAATGCACGCCGCCGGCGTTTTCCGCGACGTTGCCGCCGATGGAGCAGGCGATCTGCGAGGACGGATCGGGGGCGTAATACAGGCCGAACGGCGCGGCGGCCTGGGAGATCGCCAGGTTGCGTACCCCGGGCTGGACCCGGGCGGTGCGGGCGGCGGGGTCGATCTGCAGGATCCGGTCGAAACGCGCCATCACCAGCAGCACGCCTTGCTCCAGGGGCAGGGCGCCGCCGGACAGGCCGGTGCCGGCCCCCCGGGCGACCACGGGCACCCGGCGTTCATGGCAGATCCGCAGCAGTTCCTGGACTTGCTCAACCTGTCGCGGCAGGGCCACCAACATGGGCGTGGTGCGATAGGCCGAGAGGCCGTCGCATTCGTAGGGCTTGAGATCCTCGGTCTGGTGCAGCAGGTCGAGGTCGGGCAGGCGCTGGCGCAGCGCGTCGAGTAGTGCCGCTTTGTCGACCTTGGGCAGCGCGCCGTCGACGCGTTCGTCGTAAAGGATATTCATCGGAGGCTAACGACCCCTGAGTGGTTTTTATGGGCGGTCGCGGGCGGGCCGCTGCATTGCATCATTGGCCCGGCGGGCCTTGCTGTCCACGGGACCCATAGCCGGTCGAGCCGGTTTGTCCCGTGGTACAGGCCGGGTTTGCGATAAAAATCCCGGCATTTCAAAAGGATGGCGGCGGGACTTGCTCGGACGGTTGTTGCCCCATGACGGGTCATGCCAGCGCAGGGCGCAGGGGCCGCGACCCGCGGGGCAGTGGGGGCGGTGGGCAGTCACTACACTGCTAGAGACGCGGTAACCATCGCGTCGTCGATGACCACCACAAAGGAGTCACACCATGTCCAGCGATACCTGTGCCTGCCCGGGTTGCACCTGCAAGGTCGGCGCCCATGCCATCGTGCGTCATGGCAAGCACTACTGCTGCCAGGCCTGTGCCAGCCACCACGCCAACGGCGAACCCTGCGCCTCCACCGAAGGCTGCGACTGCGCCAAGGGCGTGCACCACTGACGGCTTGAGGCCGGCGGGCGGGAACGACAGCGGAGCCTGGCGCGGCTCCGCTTTCGATGGCGGGCCGGCTAGTCGGCTTCGAGTTCTGAGGCGGGGAGAGGGCTGCGGGCACTGGCGAACCACCAGGCCGCGGCCGCGCCCAATAGCGTGGTCAGCACGGCCAGGATCAGGATCACCCGCTGGGTGCCGAGCGGCGCGGCCAGCAGCGCCACCAGCAGGCCGGCCAGGGGTTGCGAGAGGTTGTTGAGCAGGGTGATCACGCCCACGGTCTTGCCGAAGTCCTGGGGCGGAATCACCCGCTGGCGGATGCTGCGCATGTAGACGTTGAACATCTTGTCGAAGCCGACGATCAGCAGGAAACCCAGCACATAGCCGCCCAGGTTCGGGCTCAGGGCGCTGACGAAGGCGCCTGCGGCAATCGCCGAATAGGCCACGACCCCCAGCAGCCGCAGGGGCAGCACTACCCGGGCGAGGAAGAACAGGATCGCGATGGTGGTCACTGCACCCGCTGCCTGCAGCCCGGCGTAGTCGTCCTTGCCGGCGCTGTACTGGCCGATCACCATGGCCGCCGAGGTGGCGAGGGTGACCCCGACGATCAGGTTGACCCCCACCGCCAGGGCGATGATTTTTTGCAGTTCCGCCAGGTTGCGGATATGCCCGAAGGCGATCCGCAAAGGCTGCAGCCAGATGTCCCGGTGCTGCTCGAACACCTCCAGGGTGATGCGGCTCAGGCGTTGCCACGCCAGCATGCTCAGGTCGGCCAGCAGGAACAGCCCGGCAATCCACAGCACCACCCAGTGCCAGGCCCAGACCTCCAGCAGCAGCGCGGCCACCAGCGGCCCGAGGACCAGTCCGGTCTGGTCGGCGATCTGCGAGTAGGACAGGGTCTTGGTGTAGCTGTAGTGCTGGAAGATATGCGGCATCAGCACCTCGCGGGCCATGATGCCCTGGGTGGTCAGCACCCCGCACAGCGCCGACAGCGCCACCACCCAGGCGATGCCGCCGAAGATCCCGTACAGCGCCACCGCCAGCACGCAGAGCAGCGCCCGGTAGACCTGGCTGATATGCAGGATGCGGATGGGCGAGAACTTGTCGCACAGGGCCCCGCACAGCGGAAACGCGAGAAAGCGCGGCAGCGATTCGACGAAGAACGCCAGCCCGGCCCAGGACGCGCTGTTGGTGGTCTGGAACACCACCAGCGGCACGATGAACAGCAGGATCTGATCCGCCAGCCGCGACAGAAACAGCGAGACAAAAAAAGCCAGGTAATCCTTACGCATGGTGACCTCCTGTCGGTATGCGGCGCGGCGGAGCAGGCAGCCGCGCCATCAGTAGGCCGAGCCCGAGCTGTCGTTGAGGTTATGCCGCTCGTCGCCGCGCAGGGGCGGGTTGAACACGCTGACCAGGATCAGGTCCTGCTCCTTGCCTCCGCGCAGGTAATGGCGGTCGTGCTGATCGAGTACATACACGTCGCCGGGTCGGATCGGGTAGACGTTGCCCTGCATGTCTTCGACCTCGCCTTCCCCGGCGATGCAGTAACACGCCTCCAGGTGATTGCGATAGTGCAACAGCGATTCGCTGCCGGCACGGACCACGGTGTGGCACAGGGTAAAACCCATGGCGTCGCGTTCGGTGAGCAGGCGATGGCTGGTGCCGGCTCCCCATTCGACGAAATACGGGGTTTTCTCGACGTCGGTTTTGCTGCGAACGAACATGTGAACCTCTCTGGAACAGTCGGTTGGCAAAAGGGGTCAGGCCGGCCGGGCGGCTTCGGCGGGGCACAGAATGGCGTTGCCGCAGGCGAGCATGGCGTCGTTCCAGACCAGGTCGCGGTGCGCGGCCATGGCCTGGATATCGCGCCAGTGGCGCTGCAGCAGGTTGCCGGCCACCAGCGACGAGGCGCCGAGGCGTTCCACCAGGCGCTGCACCGCCTGCACGCATTGCCGCGCCAGATAGGCCCGGTCGCGCTTGAGCAGCAACAGCTGCCGCTCGTCCAGGGCGCGGTCGTGCACGCCGGCGTCATGCAGCCGGGAAACCAGCGAGTCGTACAGCAGCCCGGCGCTGTACAGCTGGGCGGCGCAATGGGCCGCCTGTTCGGCGACCCGCGGGTCGCCGGCCAGGGGCGAGCCGGCCAGCGCCGCCACATAGGCGGCATAGGCACCCTCGGCGCAACCGAGCAGCGGGCCGACGATCGAGGTGGTGAGGTAGGGCACCAGGGGCAGGCGGTCGATATAGTCGGTGCCGGCCGCGGACGGCCGCGGGGCGAACACCTCGTGCAGGGCGAAGACCCGGTCGTGGGGCACCAGCAACTGGTGGGCCAGCACATCGTGGGAGCCGGTCGCGGCCATGCCGCAGCTGTCCCAGCTGTCGAGTATCTCTACCTCCTGTGCCGCCACCAGCAGCAGGAAGCGCGGGGTGTGCATGGCCTGCGGGTGGTTGGCGCAGGGCGCGTTGAGCATCAGCCAGGTGGCGTCCTCGATGCCCGAGCTGAAGCGCCAGCGACCGTTCACCCGCAGGCCCCCGGCCTCCCAGGACAGCTGGCTGTCGGCGCCGCTGGAGGCCGAGGCGAACAGCTGCTGGGGACCCGCGGTGTACAGCCGGTCCTGGCAGGCGGCGGGCAGGCGCCTGGCGATGCAGCCGTGGCCGCCCACCAGGGCCAGCATCCAGCCAGTGGAGGAGCAGGCCCTGGCGGCGATACGCGCGCTTTCCACCAGCGTCGGCCAGTGCCCCGTGCCGGTGGCCGGGGCGCGTGGCGACAGCAGGTCCAGCCAGCCGCCGGCGAACAGTTCGCCGAAGCTTGTGCGGCTCAAGCGGCGGTCGCGCTCGGCGCCGGCGGCCCGTTCGCGCCAGCCTGGCAGGTGCTGCAGGGCCCGCTGACACAGCGCGGGGAGGGCGGCGCGGTGGAACCCTTGCTCGGCAGGATCAAACATCGGCGGTTCCCCCGGCGCTGCCTGGGGGCGGGGACATGGCGCCGAGGCGCGGGCCTTCGAAACAGAAGCCCGCCGGTTGCACCACCGGGCCCAGCAGGGCGAGGAAGCGCTCGATCTGCTCCTGATCGTCCGAGGCGACGAATTCGCAGAAGTTGCTGCTGCTCCACAGCAGGTGGACGTGCTTGAAGCGGGCCGAGAGGGCTGCCACCAGTTCGGCCAGGGTGACCTGGCCGTTCTGCATCTGTTCGAGCATCTGCTGGCGTTTCCAGAGGATTTCTGCCTCGCTGAAGTAACGGGTCTTGAACACCTCGTCCTTGATCCGCTCGCGCCGCAGGTATTCCTGCGGGTCGGGGTGGTTGAGCTTCTCGAGGAAAAACGCCAGCCCCCCGGGCTTGAGAAATTGCTGGATATGGGCGATTTGCCGGTCGCGGTCCCGGGTATAGAACTGGAATGCCGCCATTTCATAAATGAAATCGAAGCCCTGGCCGAACTGCCGGTACTCCGGGCTTTGCAGCAGCGCCGGGCTGACCTTGAAGAACGACTGCGGATAGAACCGCGAGAGCGTCGGGTCGGCATGCCGCTCGAAGGCGATCCGGTTGGCCCGGTTGGGCGAGGAAGTGAAGCTGTGGATCAGCCCCTGGGAGTGGCCGGCCAGGGCGCGGCCGTTGCTGCCGTCGAAGGCGTCGACTTCGAACAGGCTGAAGGTCCGGCCGGCTGGCCTGTCGCTGGCCTGGGCCAACCGGGTCAGCGCCACGCCGACCCTGGACAGCTCTTCGAGGATGTAGGGCACGCTGGCCAGGAAGTGCGAGAACAACGGGCCCGCCCCCGCGATCAGGCGGTCGTGGTAGTCGAGCACCCGCGGATCGTCGATCTGCGACCTGAGGTGGCTGGCCAGGGATTGCAACGGCACCTGGCTGGCCCCCGTGGCCAGGCTGTGGAAGTGGTCGGCCAGTTTCAGCATGGCGCTTTGCTGCAGGTCGTGGTCCAGGCTGGCGTCGTCCAGCGGCTGCGGACAAGTCTTCATGATGATGGAGCTCCTGCTGTCAGATCAGTCCTTTGGCGGTGAACTTGCCCGAGTCGGTTTTCGGCAGCGCCTCGAGGAATACGCAGTGGGTCGGCACCATGTGCCAGTCCAGGCGGGCCTTGCAGTAGTCGAGCAGGGTCTGCTCGCTGGTCTGGCCGTGGCCGGCTTCGAGCACGATGCAGGCCCTGGGCACATGCCCGGCCGACTCGTCGGCGACCGGCACCACCAGCACCTCGGCTACCGCCGGGTGCGCGGCCAGGCACTGCTCGATTTCCCGCGGGTTGACGTTCCAGATATTGCGCGCGAACACATCGTCCTTGCGCGCCACGTAGTAGAGGTAGCCCTGGGCGTCTCGCTTGAACAGATCGCCGGTGCGGTACAGCCGCCCATGGCCGAAGGCGTCGTGGACGAAGGCCCTGGCATTGGCCTCGGGCATGTTCCAGTACTCGAGCATCAGGTAGTCGCTGGTCACCAGCAGTTCGCCGACTTGCCCGGGCTGGTCGATGGCCCGGCCCTGTTCGTCCACCAGGTACAGGCTGACGCCGGGCAGGGGCTTGCCCACCGAAGTCGGGCGCTGGTCGATCTCCTCGGGCGGCAGGTAGCTGACGCGCTTGCACTCGGTGAGCCCGTAGTTGGAAAAGATCCGTACCTGGGGCAGGGCCTGGCGGATTCGCTGGATATGGCGGGTGTGCAGGGCCTGTCCGCTGCTGGAGATGTAGCGCAGGCTGGGGATCCTGGCCTGCCATTGCGGGCCGGTGTTGGCCAGCAGGAAGAACACCGGCGGGAACACATGCATGGCCGTGACCGCCTCGCGCTCGACCACGGCAAGGACGTCTTCGGCGCTGCCGGCGGGGCGGCTTTCGATGACGCTGGTGGCACCGGCGAACAGCGGCATCATGACGTTGTAGACGCCATAGTCGGAGGCCAGCGTCGAGTAGCTGAGGATGCGGTCGTCGGGGGTATTTTCCAGGTAGGCGGTGACCCGGCTGGAGGCCGCCAGCATGATCCGGTGATTGACCAGCACCCCCTTGGGATTGAAGGTCGAACCCGAGGTGTAGAAGATCGACGTGGGCCGCTCGGGGTCCGCGACCGGCGCCGGGGCGGCCGGGAGGTTCTGCGCCTGGTGCGCGGCGATGGCCGCGGCCAATTCGACGACCCCCGGCATGGCCGCGGGGGCGGGAACGGTGAGCAGGACCCGCTCCAGGCCGGCTGCCGCGATCAGCCCCGGCAGGTCGTCGGTGCAGTCGGTGATCAGCACCCGGGCGCCCGAATGCCTGAGCTGATGGATCAGCTTGCCGCGACTGAGGGTGTGATGGGTGGCCGCGGTGATCGCCCCGGCCTGCAGCAGGCCCAGATAGGCGGCGATCAGTTCGACGGAAATGGCCGAATACAGGCCCACACGCTCGCCCGGGGCGACGCCCAGGGCCGGCAGCAGGGCGGCGATCTCATCCGCCCGGCGTTGCAGGTCCCGATAGCGGGTCGCTACCCCATCCAGGACGATGGCGGGTTTGTTCGGGTATCTGTGGGCGTTATCCGCGATGGCCTGATGGAAAAGTTGCATTGACCGACATCCTTTTTAAGTACAACTCCAGGGGGTTACTTGCGTTTGCGTGCACACACCGAAACATAAGTGCCTTGCCAAGTATAGGGCTCGATCGGCAAGTTTTCGGAATTGCTCAATGGCCAACTCTGTTTGTCGAAGAAATGATTGAAGGCGAAGATTTCAAAGTCGCCCAGCCAGGCATCGAAAAAACCTTCGCTGTCTTGAATGGAAAGTCCGGCTTCCTTGTCCCAGATAAAAGGCTCGCCGCTGGCCTGGAAGTAACGCGTAAGGCCGGATAGCAGGTCGAGAAATATATAACCGCCGGGCTTTACCGCATTGATGATCTTCGGCATTACCTGTTCAAGTTCATCCCGGGTAAAGAAGTGCAGCACTTCGGAGCACACGACGACGTCGTAGGCCTCCCGGGCGGGAACATGGTCGAGGATATCGGCCTGCTGAAAGTCCAGCTCCCGCAACCAGGGATTGTGCTTGCGGCTCCGTACCGTGCTGTCGACCATGTCCACGCCGCTCAGGCTGTAGCCCTTGCGGGCCAGGGCCGTGAGGTTGCGGCCGTCGCCGCAGCCCAGCTCCAGGGCCCGGCCCGGACCGTCGGGCAGGCTGGCCAGGAACTGCTTGAATTCACCGCGCAGTTCGCCGAACAGGCCGCCGTTGTCGCAGGCGCTGTATTCGCTGTCATACCACTTTTTCAGGACGCAACTGTTCACTACTTTCATAGTTGTTCTCTGGCAGGGATATAGGTGAGCAGGCAATGGATCGCGCAGGCTGAAAGCGTGCGATCGCTGGATCAGCTAGGGCGTGGGAGATATGAAAGTTCGGAACGCAAGAGAGGATGGAGCTGGCGATGGCAAGACATAATGAAACTCCATTTCATTGTTGTTTTGAAACATGTCCATGGTTATCGGAAGTTGCAGAAGTCTCGATAACGGAGGGGGATGTTTCCATCGGCCGGCTTGCCCTGTCAAGGCGAAACAATGTCGGATAAAGGGGATTTTTGTCACGGTCCGGTGACATTGTTCAGGCCGGTTTTATGCTTCGTTATTCGGGTTTAAATAATTATCGCAGTTTGCTTGATAACCCATGACGGTGCCGGTTATCGAGTGGCGGACATGGGCGGCGGTTTGGCTGGCGCCGCGCGGAAGGGCAGCCTGGGGGAGATCGTGGTTTCCCCTTGCCGGGCGCGGCGGCGCGGTTACCATGGGGGCCTCCGTTAGACGACGATGCCCGCCCATGGCCCTTGCCGCACCTCCCGACCTCAGCGACACCGATGTGCCGGTGCAACCCCTGGCGCGCACCTATCCCCGTGGCCTGTTCATCGAGCCCCACGAGCATGTGTGGGGGCAGTTGTTGTATGCCATGAGCGGGGTGATGTGGGTCGAGACGCCGCACGAGGCGCTGGTCGTACCGCCGCAACGGGCGGTGTGGCTGCCACCGGGCGTGCGCCACGGGATTCGCGTGGTCAGCGACCTGCAGATGCGCAATATCTATCTGCGCCCATCCCTGGCGGCGACCCTGGACAGCCAGGTGCAGGTGTTGCAGGTGGACAACCTGCTGCGCGAGCTGATCGTGCGCCTGGTGGAGCACGACACCGCGCCGCAGCCCGAGTACTACGAGGCGCTGGTGGGGCTGGCCTTGCTGGAGCTCAGGCGTGCTCGTCGTTCGCAGTTGAAGATCGTGCTGCCGGACAGCTCCGACCGGCGCCTGATCAGCCTCTGCCAGGCGGTGATGGCCGCGCCGTCCCTGGACATTCCCTTCGAGCAGCATGCCGAGGCGGCAGGGGCCAGCGTGCGGACCCTGGCGCGGCTGTTCAAGGATGGCCTGGGCATGGGCTTCGCCGAATGGCGCCGCCAGGTGCAACTGGCCACGGCCGCCGCCGAGCTGATCCAGGGCGTGCCGGTGAGCACCATCGCTCGCGAGTTGGGGTATTCCCCCGGGAGCTTCAGCGACATGTTCCGCCGCGAACTGGGGGTGGCCCCGTCGCAATATGCCGTCGGTGAAGCCCGCGTCTGAGCCGCGCTTTCTGTAGGCGCGAAGCATGTTGGTGGTGCAGGCGCTGCGGTAGGCAGGCTCGCGATAGCGTCCGTCCAGACACACCGCATCGCCAGCAAGCTGGCTCCTGCAGGGGGAGGGGCAGGCCGTCGGGGCCGCGGATTGGCCGAAATCCTGAAGTGCTTGGCCGGTTGCCCGGACCTGCGCTCCCTAGACTCCCGGCATGCCCAAGCGCCGCCGTTCGGCGCGGCGCCCTGCACGGAGTTGGCCATGAATTACCTTATATCCCTCGCGATCGGCCTTTTCGTCGGCCTGCTCTACGGCGCCCTGGACTTTCGCTCGCCGGCGCCGCCGGCCATCGCCCTGGTGGGGCTGCTCGGCATGCTCGCCGGCGAACAGCTGTGGCCCCTGGGCCGGCAGCTGGTGAATGGCTGGCTGTCCTGAAGACTTCGATCCTTTTTTATCCCCGTTGATGGAGGCGCTCATGCACGCCCTGCAATTTTCCAAGACCGGCGATCTCTCGTCGTTGCGCTATGTCGAAGTGCCGACCCCGGTCCCGGCGGCCGATCAGGTACTGGTGGAGATCAAGGCCGCGGGCCTCAACCCCAGCGACGTGAAGAACGTGCTCGGACGTTTTCCCTACACCACCTTGCCGCGCATTCCCGGGCGGGATTTCGCCGGGGTCGTGGTGGACGGGCCGCGGGAAATGGTGGGCCAGGAGGTCTGGGGCACCGGCAAGGAGCTGGGGTTCTATGCCGACGGCTCCCATGCCCAGTACGTGGCGCTGGCGGCCAAGGGCGTGGCGCCCAAGCCGAGGCACCTGAGCTTCGCCCAGGCCGCCAGCCTCGGCGTGCCTTACACCACCGCCTGGGATGCCCTGGAGCGCAGTGGGGTGAAGGCCGACACCAGGTTGCTGGTGATTGGCGGCGGCGCGGTGGGCAGTGCCGCCCTGGCCCTGGCCAAGGTCCGCGGCGCCCGGGTGCTGGCCGCCGCGCGGCGCCCGGAGCAGGTCAGGGCCTTGCAGGACCAGGGGTTCCAGACGTTGCAGCTGGATCGGCCGGAGGACCTGGGGGCCCAGGTCGACGCCGTGTTCCCAGGCGGCGCCGAAGTGATCTTCGACACCACCGGCTTCTGGCTGCCGGCCGCGGTGGCGGCCCTGGCGCCGTTCGGCCGCATCGCCATCATCGCCGCGCCGGTGGACGGCCATGTGCAATTGCCGGCCCTGGCTCTGTATCGCAAGGGCGGTTCGGTGGTGGGGATCAATTCGTTGCTGTACGGCGTACAAGCCTGCGCGGCGATGCTCGAGCAGTTCGGCCGCTTCTTCGATCAAGGCTTGTTGCCGCTGCCCCAGGGGTTGCTCGAAACGCCGCTGGAGCAGGGCGTCGAGCGTTATCGCGAGGTGAACCAGGGCAGCGGCGAGAAGGTGATTCTGTTGCCGTAAGGCTGCAGGCAAGGCTTTTTGTAGCCGCTGCCGAGGGCTGCGATCGACCCGAAGGGGCGCAGCGATCCTGAGTTCGCCGAGGTCCTTCGGACCTATCGCAGCCTGCGGCAGCGGCTACAGGTCGGATCGCTTCGACCCATGGCATGCAACCCCGTCATGAAGGTCGCCCGGGCTGTCGGTCAGGCTCCGGGCACGCCTTTCTCCCACGCCGACCAGTGTTTCAGGATGTCCTGCACCAGCGGGTTGCCGGTGCGATAGAGGTTTTCCAGGGCCGGGGCGAAGCCGCCCTGGTCGGCGTACTTGAGCAGGTTGTCGACCTCGCTGCCCCCCGGTGCGGGGCGGTCGAAGTCGGAGCCGGCGCGGACCACCGCCAGGCGCTGGACGTCCACCCGGCCTTCGCGGCTGGCGCGCAGCAGGGCTTCATAGGTCGAGTTGTCTTCCTGCTGGGTGGTGCAGTACTCGCCCTGGTTGTCGGTCAGCAGGCGGGTCCAGACTTCGGCCCGTTCGCTCAGGCGGGTGCCGGAGAACCAGGTGTTGCCCGCCAGGGTGTCGCACTGGGTCACCACCGGCGGCTGGTTGGCCGGGGCTGCCGGGTACTTGAGGCGCCAGGCCGCCGATTCCTTGCTTTCGCTCAGGGTTACATGACGCGACAGGGCGAAGGCCTTGGCCTGCAGTTTCGGGTTGAGCTCGAAGACCTCGGTCTTGTAGTCCAGCGGCGGTTTCTCGTTCGGGCCCTGGGTGTTGATCCCCAGGTAGCCGGTCGGCCAGTCCTTGGGCGCATCCCGCGAGTCCAGTTCCCACTGGGTGCCGAATTCCACCAGGTAATGGGCCCAGGCGGCGGTACCGATGGTCCCGTGTTTGGGGCTGATGCCGGCGATCCCGGCGACCAGGAAGTAGCTCTTGCGCAGGTCGAACTTGGGCGACAGCGCCAGGGCCAGGGTCGAGGCCGCGGCATTGGTCTGGCCCATGCCGGTGACCAGCAGGCAGACCTCCTGGTCATTGCAACGAACGACCGGGTATTGCGCCGACAGGCCCGGTACCCGTACTTCTTTTTTCAGCCCCAGGCGCTCGACCCAGTGCTGGGCCTCGGGGGCGAACATGGTGATCAGCATCACCTTGGGTTTGATCGGGGCCGCCGCGGTTTCGCCGGCCCAGGCCGTCGAGGCGAGCAGGGTGCCGCAGGCCAGGCCCAGGGACAGGGAAAGACGGGTAATCGCGTGCATGAAAGCCTCCATTGCTTGAGTGGTCAGAACTGGTAACCGATGCCGGCGTAGTAACCCCAGCCATTGGAACGGGCGCGGAAATCGCCGTCGCCGAAATTCAGTTCGCTGCCGTCCTGCCAGTTGCCGCCGTTGTGGAAGTAACGGCCGACCAGGGTGAAACGCAGGTGAGTGAAGGAGTAAAGCAGCACATTGGTGGCCACCGTGGCGTTGGCGGTGCGGGCCGGGTTGTCCTGGTGCAGGTCCGAGCCGAAGTCGAAGTTGGTGAAGCCGATGTAGGTCAGCGACGCACCGTTGCTGAATTTATCGATGGGCACGATGTACTTGAGCTGGGCGCGGTAGCCGTCCCACGAGTACTCGTTGCTGGCGCCGTAGTTTTCCCACTGGTAGCGCCCGTAGAAGTTGGCCGACAGCTTGACCCGCGAATGGGTGTCGATGTCGGTGCCCAGGCCGCTGTACAGGGTGTTGGCGCGGTTGGCGCTGTTGCTGCCGTGGTCGTAGATCCAGTCGAAGGCCACGTACCATTCCTTGAACGGGCCGATGGCCAGGCTGCGCCCGGCCAGGTAGTCGATAGAGATCCGCGGTTCGTGCTCCATGAACAGCGGTGAGCCGTGGTCCCAGGCGCCTTTGTCATGGCTGTTGCCGATGCCGAGGATCTTCGGCACGTCGATGTAGCCATACAGCTCGAACGGCCCCTTGCGGCCGAAGTACTCGTATTCCAGGTAGATATCGTCGGCCGGCCGCGGACCGAAACTGATGTCCTTGCTGCCGATCAGGGTCAGGTTCTGGTTGTACCAGTCCGACAGATACGCGCCTTTTTGGGGCGGGCTGGCCTCCGGGCTGAGGGTTTCGCCCTGGGCGGAGCCGTCGGTGGTTGTTTCCTGGGCCTGGGCCGTGCTGCTGAGTACTCCCGTAACGGCGGCCAGTAGCAGGGAAACAGCCAGCGTGCGACAGGACGCCGAGGGGGTGAGAGGTGAATGCATTGAAAATCCCTGTTCGTGCAATAGAAGGCCAAGGCTGGCCGGGTTGGGGCGAACGTTCATTGATTTCCGGCTCAATGAGTTCGCGCAAACGTTTGCACAGGCTGTACCAACTTTTCCAGTCCCTTGAAAAAAAGACCGAATCGGCCCTTTAGCTGACGCTTTGGTTAAACAATCCCCGAAACCGGGCGGTACGGGCCAAAGCAGGCCGGGCCCGTCGGGGAGGCGCACGGCAGCACAGGGCGCGGACCGAAGGCTCTGTTAGAATTGCCGGTCCATGAACTTCCAGAGGTGTCCCATGAGCGAGCCGATTCGCCTGACCCAGTACAGCCACGGCGCGGGTTGCGGTTGCAAGATTTCTCCCCAGGTGCTGGAGGTGATTCTGGCCGGCAGCGGCGCGCAGAACCTCGATCCGAAACTCTGGGTCGGCAACGCCTCCCGCGACGACGCGGCGGTGTACGCCATCGACGAGGAACGTGGCGTGGTCTCGACCACCGACTTCTTCATGCCGATCGTCGACGACCCGTTCGACTTCGGACGCATTGCCGCCACCAACGCCATCAGCGACATCTACGCCATGGGTGGCGATCCGTTGATGGCCATCGCCATCCTCGGTTGGCCGGTGAACGTGTTGGCCCCGGAAATCGCCCGTGAGGTGATCCGTGGCGGGCGCGCGGTGTGCGACGCGGCCGGCATTCCCCTGGCCGGTGGCCATTCGATCGACGCCCCGGAGCCGATCTTCGGCCTGGCCGTGACCGGGCTGGTGGAAAAACGCCACATGAAGCGCAACGACACCGCCACCGCCGGCTGCCTGCTGTACCTGACCAAGCCCTTGGGCATCGGCGTGCTGACCACGGCCGAGAAGAAGGGCAAGCTGCGCGACGCCGACGTCGGCCTGGCACGGGACTGGATGTGCACCCTGAACAAGCCCGGCAGCCGTTTCGGCAAGCTCGACGGCGTGACCGCGATGACCGACGTCACCGGTTTCGGCCTGCTCGGGCACCTGGTGGAAATGGCCGACGGCAGCGGCCTGACCGCGCGCATTCATTACGACCGGGTACCGCGCCTGCCGGGGGTCGAGTACTACCTCGACCAGGGCTGCGTACCGGGCGGCACCCAGCGCAACTTCGACAGCTACAGCGGCAAGCTCGGGCGTATCCAGCCTCTGCACAAGCTGGTGCTGTGCGACCCGCAGACCAGCGGCGGGCTGCTGATCGCCGTTACCCCCGAGGGCAACGCGCAGTTCCTCGCGACCGCCGCCGAACTGGGCCTGGAACTGGCGCCGATCGGCGAGCTGGTGGAGCGACAGAGCAACGCGGTCGAGGTGATCTGATGCCCATCGATATCACCGATTACCGCGACATCTTCCTCAACGACCGGCCGATGATGGATACCCGCGCGCCGGTGGAATTCCACAAAGGCGCCTTCCCCGGCGTGGTCAACCTGCCGCTGATGACCGACCAGGAGCGCCAGCGGGTCGGCACCTGCTACAAGCAGCAGGGCCAGCAGGCGGCAATCGTCCTCGGCCATCAACTGGTGTCCGGGGCGGTCAAGGCCGAGCGTATCCAGGCCTGGGCCGACTTCGCCCGGGCCCATCCCGAGGGCTACCTGTACTGCTTCCGGGGCGGCCTGCGTTCGCAGATCGTCCAGCAGTGGCTCAAGGACGAGGCCGGTATCGACTATCCGCGGGTGGGCGGCGGCTACAAGGCTATGCGTACCTTCCTGATCGAGACCCTCGAGGGAGCGGTGGCCGAGTGCGACTTCGTCCTGCTCGGCGGCATGACCGGCATCGGCAAGACCGAGCTGCTCCAGCAACTGGACAACAGCCTGGACCTGGAAGGCCACGCCAACCACCGCGGTTCCAGCTTCGGCAAGCGGGCCAGCGGCCAGCCGTCGAACATCGATTTCGAGAACCGCCTGGCGGTGGACCTGCTGAAAAAGCGTGATCGTGGCATTGCCCAATTCGTGCTGGAAGACGAGAACCGCATGATCGGCAGCTGCGCCTTGCCGCTGCCGCTGTACCAGGGCATGCAGCGTTTTCCCATGGTCTGGCTGGAGGATGGCCTGGAAGGGCGGGTCGAGCGGATCCTGCGGGACTATGTGGTCGACCTCTGCGCGGAGTTCGTCGCGGCCTATGGCGAGGGCGGTTTCGAGCGGTTTTCCGCGCGCCTGCTGGAAAGCCTGAACAACATCCACAAGCGCCTGGGGGGCGAGCGCCATCAGCGTCTGTACCAGCTGCTGGAGGCCGCCCTGGCCGAGCAGGCGCGCAGCGCCAGCGTGGACCTGCACCGGGCCTGGATCGAGGGGTTGCTCAAGGAGTATTACGACCCGATGTATGCCTTCCAGCGCGAAAGCAAGGGCGCGCGCATCGAGTTCGTCGGCGAACAGGCGGCGGTGCTGGAGTATTTGCGCGAGCGCGCCAGTCGGCGCGGTTGAGTCGGTAGAAGGGCGGGGCCTTTGGCCCCATCGCGAGCAAGCTTCGCTCTTACGGGATACGTGCTTTTCTGTAGGAGCGAAGCTTGCTCGCGATGGCGTCCGGACGGACGCCATCGAACCTCTGGTTACAACACCGCCGCGCCGATCAGGCCGCTGGCCACGCCGATCAGCATGGTCAGGCCGGCCACGGTCAGCAGCACCCGGGCGTCGAAATCCTTGCGCAGCATCAGCAGCGACGGCAGGCTGATGCTCGGCAGGGTCATCAGCAGCGCCACCGCAGGTCCCGTGCCCATACCCAGGGCCATCATGGTCTGCACGATAGGGATTTCCGCCGCGGTGGGGATTACGAACAGGGTGCCGACAATCGCCAGCGGCACCAGCCACAGCAGGCTGTCGCCAATCGCGCCCTCGACATGGGGGAACAGCCAGACCCGTGCCGCGCCCAGCACCAGTACCGCCAGTACGTAGATCGGGATGGTGCTCCAGAACAGCTGCCACAGGCTGCGCGCCCAGCGGCTGAAGAAGCTCCCTTCATTACCCGCGCTGGCCTCGACCACGGCTTCCACCGCCGCCTCCGGCAGTTGTTCGGGGCGGGCGACGCGCTGGGCCACCAGCGATACCCCCAGCACCAGCACGATACCCGCCACCAGCCGCAGCGCGCTGAAGCCCCAGCCCAGGACAAAGCCCATGAACACCAGGGTCGCCGGGTTGAGCACCGGGTTGGCGATCCAGAAGGCCAGCGCCGCGCCTACCGAGACGTTCTGCCGGCGCATGCTCGCCGCCACCGGCGCGGCGCAGCAGGAACACATCATGCCCGGCAGGGCGAACAGGCCGCCGCGCAGGGTCGAGCCGAAACCGGCGCGGCCGAACAGGCGCAACAGCCAGTCCCGGGGGATCAGCACTTGCAGCAGCGAGCCGAGGATCACCGCCAGCACCGCGGCTTTCCAGATCGCCAGGAAATACACCTGGGCGTAGGCCAGGGCGGCGCTCAGCGGCGAGGTGGGCTGATCGTTGATGATCGAGGCGCCGATGCTGTGGCTGTCGGCGGCGATAAAGGCCTTGGCGTAGTAGGGCGACCACTTGACGAAGTAGAGGCCGACACAGGCCACCAGAACGAACAGGGCGGGTTTCCACCAGAGTGACCAGCCCCGGGCGGGGCTGGCAGGGGCAAGGCTGGACATGAACAGGGATTCCGGACAGGGACGATAGACCGGCAATCTTAGCGCAGCGGCCCGCCCGGCGCTGAACTGTAACGGCTGAAAGGGTGGGCGGGGGGCTGTCGCAGGCCCGCTTGTGGGGATCTGGCGGGCGCTGGAGACCCTGCGGGTCTATCGCAGCCTCGCTGTCGCTCGGCAGCGGCTACAGGGAATGGCGACATCTTCGGTATTCCGGCCGGGTTCGATGCTGGTGTAGCCGCTGCCGCAGGCTGCGATCGGGCGCGAAGCGGCCGCAAATCGGTCCATGTGGTGTTTCAGGCAAAACCGGTGCTCAGGTTTTGCGAGGACTAGCGGCTACAAGGGCCGGGGCAAGCGGTGCTTGCCCGTCAGGTCGGGCAGCTTTCTTCGCCGTTGTCCAGGCCCTGCTTGTAGCTGCGGCTGTCGAGGGTGGCCTTGCCGTTGTGCCAAGTCAGGGTCAGCACGTAGAGCGAGTCGAAATCGTTGGAGGCCCAGTCGTCGGTGATCGGGCGTTTTTCGCCGACGGCCTTGCGCGCCACCTTGTTGATCAATTCCGGCAGATAACCGTGGGACCAGGCGGTGTAGACGATTGCGTTGTGATAGCG
>NZ_JBNNVU010000059.1:0-35755 GCF_050280705.1 Pseudomonas sp. NPDC089530
GCCGGCGCCGCGGGCCGCGAGGTCGGCTTCGTCGGCCTCGTCGATGGCGCGCTTGGCCCGTTCGAAGAAGGCCATGCCGGCCTCGGTGGGGGTCATGCCGCGTGTGTGAAGAAGGCCACCTCGTTCCACGACGCGCTCTACGCCCGCCAGACCCTGGGCCTGAAGCCGGCGCCGGAGTTCGAGCAGTGGCTGGCGAAAACCGGCATCTTCACCCAGCCCGACGGCAAGGTGCAGTTCGGCCACACCCTGCCGCCGGCCTTCCGCCAGGCGCTGGCGCAACTGGGATAAGGAACAGGCTCATGGACCAACACCCGACCGACAGCCAGAACCCCTGGCTGCAACTGCGCCGCCTGACCCCGGCGCGCATCGCCCTGGGCCGCACCGGCACCAGCCTGCCCACCGGCGCCCAGCTGGATTTCCAGTTCGCCCACGCCCAGGCCCGGGATGCGGTGCACTTGCCGTTCGACCATGCCGGGCTGCGCCGCCAGCTGGCCGAACGCGGCCGCGACAGCCTGCTGCTGCACAGCGCCGCCAGCGACCGCCATAGCTACCTGCAGCGCCCGGACCTGGGGCGCAAACTCAGCGAAGAGTCGGCCCGGGCCCTGGACGATTACGCCTCGGCCCACCCGGGCGGGGTGGATCTGGCGGTGGTGGTGGCGGACGGCCTGTCGGCACTGGCGGTGCATCGCCATACCCTGCCGTTTCTCGCCCGTTTTGAAGAACAGGCCGCGGCCGACGGCTGGTCGTCGTCGCCGGTGATCCTGGTGGAACAGGGCCGGGTGGCGGTGGCCGACGAAATCGGCGAACGGCTCGGCGCGAAAATGACCGTGATTCTGATCGGCGAACGCCCGGGCCTGAGCTCACCGGACAGCCTGGGGCTATATTTCACTTACACCCCCAAGGTCGGGCTCACCGATGCCTATCGCAACTGCATTTCCAACGTGCGCCTGGAGGGCCTGAGCTACGGCATGGCGGCCCACCGCCTGCTGTACCTGATGCGCGAGGCCTGCCGGCGGCAGCTCTCGGGGGTCAACCTGAAGGACGAGGCCCAGGTGAATACCCTGGACAGCGATTCGCCCGATACCCTCAAGGGGAATTTCCTGCTGGGCCCGGCAAAACCGTGATTTTTTCGAGACGATTGCGCTTTTTACCCGCTTTAGGCAGCATCGAAACACGGCTGCCCGAGTAATGAACCGTTTGCCGTCGTTTCCATTTCGAAGTTGAGGACAACCATGCGGATTACTCAAGCGACCCTCGAACACCTGGATCTGTTGACGCCCCTGTTCGTCAAATACCGCGAATTCTATGGCGCCCTGCCGTTTCCGGACTCGTCCCGGGCCTTCCTGGAAAAACGCCTGCGGCGCAAGGAGTCGGTGATCTACCTGGCTCTGCCCGACGATGACGACAAGAAACTCCTCGGTTTTTGCCAGCTCTACCCCAGCTTCTCCTCGCTGTCGCTCAAGCGGGTGTGGATCCTCAACGACATCTACGTCGCCGAAGACGCCCGCCGCCAGCTGGTGGCCGACAACCTGATCCGCACCGCGAAGAAAATGGCCAAGGACACCAACGCCGTGCGCATGCGGGTCTCCACCAGCAGCGACAACGAAGTGGCGCAGAAGACCTACGAATCCATCGGTTTTCGCGAAGATACCGAGTTCAAGAACTACATCTTGCCGATCAGCGACGCTTGAGCCCCCAAGGCGCCCGCAGCCCCAGGCAGTGCCCGCCCAGAGCCTGCCGACGGCTGCGACAGCCCACGCCCCGTTCACCCAAGACATTCCCCGCTACAAACTCAACGCGCATTTCACATCCCAGACCTTATAATGCCGACCTTTTTGGGGCGTAAGATGAATCTGCGCCAGCCGTAAGCTATTTCCCCAGCCATCGCACAGGCCTGCTGAGTCGGGCCATCACCACAGGTGCCCTAATGGATTTCAACCCGATCGACCTCATCCTCCATCTCGACGTCTACCTCGACATGCTGGTGACCAACTACGGGCCGTGGATCTACGCCATCCTGTTCCTGGTGATCTTCTGCGAAACCGGCCTGGTGGTGACGCCGTTCCTGCCGGGAGACTCCCTGCTGTTCATCGCCGGCGCGGTGGCCGCGGGCGGCAGCATGGACCCGGTACTGCTCGGCGGCTTGCTGATGCTGGCGGCAATCCTCGGCGACAGCACCAACTACATCATCGGGCGAACGGCCGGCGAGCGCCTGTTCAGCAACCCGAACTCGAAGATCTTCCGCCGCGACTACCTGCAAAAGACCCACGACTTCTACGACCGGCACGGCGGCAAGACCGTGACCCTGGCGCGTTTCCTGCCGATCATCCGCACCTTCGCACCGTTCGTCGCTGGCGTGGCCAAG
This sequence comes from Pseudomonas sp. NPDC089530, assembly GCF_050280705.1. Classification (NCBI taxonomy): domain Bacteria; kingdom Pseudomonadati; phylum Pseudomonadota; class Gammaproteobacteria; order Pseudomonadales; family Pseudomonadaceae; genus Pseudomonas; species Pseudomonas sp. NPDC089530. The sequence goes on from NZ_JBNNVU010000059.1 coordinate 2,366, forward strand.
ATGCCTTACCCGCGCTTCTTCGCCTTCAGCGTGGCCGGCACCATCCTCTGGGTCGGCGGCCTGGTGACCCTGGGTTACTTCTTCGGCAACGTACCGTTCATCAAGAAAAACCTGTCGCTGCTGGTGGTCGGCATCATCCTGCTGTCGCTGGTCCCGATGATCGTCGGCGTGCTGCGCAGCCGCCTGAACCGCGCGACGGCAAAGGTCGAAAGCAACTGACCGGCATGTGGCCCCTCAGCGCCTGGCGCCGTCGGCGCCGGCTGGCCAAGCACCCGATTGCCGATGAAATGTGGCAACGGGTACGCCAGCACCTGCCCTTTCTCGACGGCCTGAGCGCCGCCGAGGACCAGTGGCTGCGGGAAACCAGCGTGCTGTTCCTCGACGACAAGCACTTGAGCGCCCTGCCCGGCGTCGAGCTGCACCAGTTCGAGCGCCTGCTGCTGGCCGCCCAGGCCCAGTTGCCGCTGCTGCACCTGGGGGATCTGAACTGGTACCAGGGCTTTCACGAAATCGTCCTCTACCCCGACGACTTCCTCAGCCCCCAGCGTCATCGCGATGCCAGCGGCGTCGAGCACGAATGGGACGCCGAGCACAGCGGCGAAGCCTGGCAACAGGGGCCGATCATCCTGGCCTGGCCCGGGGTGCTCGCCAGCGGCGGCTGGGAAGCCTACAACCTGGTGATCCACGAGTTGGCGCACAAGCTGGACATGCTCAACGGCGACGCCAACGGCCTGCCGCCGCTGCACGGCGACATGCGGGTCAGCGACTGGGCCCAGGCGATGCAGGCGGCCTACGACGACCTCAACCGCCAGCTCGACCATAACCCCGACGCCGAAACCGCCATCGACCCCTACGCCGCGGAAAACCCCGCGGAGTTCTTCGCCGTCACCAGCGAGTACTTCTTCAGCGCCCCGGACCTGCTGCACGCGGCCTATCCGAAGGTCTACGAGCAGCTGCAGCTGTTCTACCGGCAGGATCCCCTGGCCCGGCTCCAGCACCTGCAAACCAGCGATCCGCACTACCAGCAGCCCTGAAACACCCCGCTCGCTGACTAAAAATCGCCGATCCTGATGCGTTTATCTGAACTAAAGGCTGCGCAGCGACTCTGCTTTTCGCGAGTGATCGAGCGGCGAGCGGCAATGCCTGCAGCGGGTTCGCGGCAGCGTTTCCAAGGCGTCCATACGTCCTTCGGTACGTGGCACAGCCTTTGGAATATGCCTATAATCGCCGCCACTTTTTTGGTCAATCCGGCCAAGACATTCTGGTCAACTAACGGGGGCATCGCCCAATGAGCTACAGCAAGATTCCAGCTGGCAAAGACCTGCCGAACGACATCTACGTCGCAATCGAGATCCCGGCCAACCACGCGCCGATCAAATACGAAATCGACAAAGACAGCGACTGCCTGTTCGTTGACCGTTTCATGGCCACCCCAATGTTCTACCCGGCCAACTACGGCTACATCCCGAACACCCTGGCCGACGACGGCGACCCCCTGGACGTGCTGGTCGTGACCCCTTACCCAGTGGCTCCAGGCTCGGTGATCCGCGCCCGTCCGGTCGGCATCCTGAACATGACCGACGACGGCGGCGGCGATGCCAAAGTCATCGCGGTACCGCACGACAAGCTGTCCCAGCTGTATGTCGACGTGAAGGAATACACCGACCTGCCAGCCCTGCTGATCCAGCAGATCGAGCACTTCTTCGCGAACTACAAAGACCTCGAAAAAGGCAAGTGGGTGAAGATCGAAGGTTGGGACGGCGCAGACGCCGCCCGCGCCGCGATCACGAAGTCGGTTGCCGCCTACAAAGGCTAAGCCCCCCTTCAATGAAAAAGCCCCGCTAGCCGGGGCTTTTTCTTGCCTGTCGAATACTGCTCCCCAAGTCCGGCAACGCCGCCAGATACAAACAGCCGAACCTCTCTGCCCCGCCAAAGGCTCTGGCCTACGCTTTGCGCTGGGAATTTCCTTCGAATATCAGTATGCTGCGCCCCACCTTCGCGCATCGACCTATCCAATCGGTCAGATCCGCCCGACGCGGCAGATGATTTTCTCGCCAAGTCCCACAGCCAGCCGCAAGAGCTGGGTGTACGTTTTGCAGGCTGGTGCGGTTTACCAAAAATAGACCAAGCCAGTCCCCGAGAAGCCGGCCACAAGCCGGCTTTTTAATGCCCGTAGATTTTTACCGGCATCCTCCAAGCCCAGGATGGGTTCAGCCACCTCCGCCAACTTGCGCCAAGATCCTGCGAGCCGGTTATCGGGCGAACGGCAACGATGGGCACCTGTACCCCTTCACCCGCGGCGATCTGGAGCACGCAGCGCCCACGACCGTTTTTCAACTTTCCAACCCCAGCGCCTAAACTTGCTACTCAGGACGAGGTGGGGTGAGTGCGTGTCCCTGCGTGTTGTCGGCTTCCCATGTCCCTGCCGCTCCAACTTCCCTCCCAGGCCCCTACCACCGAAATGGCCGCTGGTCTCGGGAGAGCGTAACGAGCGTTATCGATAGATCGGATGGGATGTGGCAGGAGCGCGGGCACTCGGAGCCAGCGAACGTCCGATGCAATGCCAGTGTGTTCGACCCGTCATGAAAACAATCCGGTAAAGCGCCCCTGGGCCGCCGGTGCATCACGCGCCACGGCCTTGAGGTCGAGCCTAGCGAGGAGGTTAAACGATGAAGACATTGCGCACAGGCACGCTGGTATTGGCGGCCTGCCTGACCCTGGCGACGACGGGCATTGCCCGCGCCGACGAGGTGCCCTTGATTACCGGCGAGCAGTGGACGCAGTCGTCGGAGCAGTTGAAGAAGGTCTATCTGATCGGCATCGCCAACGCCTACCAGGTGGAAGCGGCCTACCATGGGTCGAAACCGCCGTCCGATGCCCAGAGCCTGATTCCACGATTCGGTAGGGGCCTGAAGGGGCAAACGCTCGACTCCGTGCGTGAAGGCCTCAACCAGTGGTACGCCGCCAATCCGGACCAGGTGAAACGGCCCATCATCGAGACCATCTGGTTCGAAATGGTCTTGCCCGGTCTTCAGCAGAACAAATAACGGAGACGAACATGAAGCGGGTTCTCGCGTTTGTCGCAATTCTGAGCGTCGCCAGCGTGGTCGGCTGTACCTCGATGACACCTCAGCAGCAGGGCACGGTGAGCGGCGCGGCCATCGGTGCCGCGGCCGGTGCCGGCATTGCCGCCATCTCCGGCGGCAGTGGATGGACTGGCGCAGCGGTCGGCGCCGTTGCCGGCGGGGTTATCGGCAATATCAAGGGTAAGCAGCACTAGCAGGCGATCAGGTAACCGGGAGTCGCCGCCACGGGTGCAGCGACTCCCGGCCAGTCTCCAGCACCTCGTGCCGCGGCCGCAGGGCGGCGGACCGAGCGCGCCTGCTCGTGCCCTCGCCCGGCGACGCCCGGCACGCCACTTCCCGGTCAGTGACTGAGCATCTGCAACGGACAACCGCGGGTGATCGACTCGATACGCTCGGCGCTGAGGCCGAACGCCTGGAACCATTGCTGGCTCAGATCCAGCCACGGGCGGATGTCCGGCTGGCTGGTCTGGCCCAGGTCCGAGCTGTAGACCACCTGGGGCAGCTCGCGCAGGACCCGGGAGAAATCCTCCTCGTCCTGATAGCCGAGCAGGTAGGTCAGTGCGGTCTGCTCGATGTAGAGCGACGGCAGGTTACCCAGCTCCAGCAGGTCCGTGGCGCTCAGGCCGGTCAAGGGGTTGGCCGGCTGGTTGAGCATCAGCCGCGGCACCTGCAGGCGCTCCGCCGCGTCCACCAGGCGCAGCACCTCTTCGCGGTTGGCATGGCCGGTGGAGATCACCACCGGGTAGTCCCGGCTCATGCGCAGCAGGTCCAGGGTGGCGGCGTTCAATTGCCCGCTGTCGTCGCTGACCGTCAGCGGCTGCACCGGGCGCTGGCCGAGGATCGGGTGGCTGACCTCCCGGGCCAGGCGGCTGGTGTGCTTGCGCCCCGTCACGGTGGGCAGGTGCACGATGAAACGCAGCTCGGCGGCGCCGTGCTGGCACAGCGAGCGCTCGACGACCCGCCAGTCGATACCGCCGGCGATCTCATTGAGCACGATCGAGCCAGACACCGGCAGCCCCTGCTGGCGGGCCTCCCAGGCCTGGGCCGCGGTACAGCCCAGGTGGTTCTTGAGCACCACCCAGCCGTCCTGCGCCTGGTATTGGCTGCCGGCCTGCAGCGCACTGTGGCGCCGCAGATAGGCGTCAGGGCCGGCATGGTAATGAACGTCGATGAAGCGTGCCTGGGTGACTGCGGTCGCGACACTCATGCCTGGGCCTCCAGGTCGATCCCCAGGTGGCTGCGCACGCTGGCGCGCACCCGGGCCAGGTCATCCAGCAACGGGCGCATGCCCGCGCCGGGAACGCCCACCGCCAGATGCTGGGCGGACGCCTGGAAGCTGACATTGGTCGCCCGCACCAGCTGCGAGCTTTCGCCGAAGATGCTCAGCAGGCGCCCCGGCCAAGCCGCGACCTGGGGCTCCACATTGAGCTCGCTCAGCAAACGGAAGCCCTGGTTCAGGCGGCGCCCGGCCTGTTCGTCGGCCGTCGCCGGTTGTGCCGACGGGCGCGCCATCGGTTTCGTCCGGGCCGGCAACACCCATTGATCGAGCAGCATCAAGGCGGTGTCGACATCGCCGGCGCTGGCCAGGTCGGCCATCGCCCCCAGGCGCCGGTCGAGGATCTTGTCGGCCTTGGTCGGCGAAGAAATCAGCAGCGCCTGCGCCGCCTGCCGACCGACGCTAGTGGCCAGCAGCCCCTGGACCACCGCCCCGCCCAGGGCGGAACCGGCGAGCAGGGCAATCGGCCCCAGCGGCTCGAGCACCTGCGCCCAGCGCTGGGTGAAATGGATGAAACTCTCGTCGTCATGGCCCAGCAGCGAGAGCGTGTCGAAGATCACCACCCGATACCCCTTGTCGACCAGCGACCGGGTCAGGGGCTCGAAAAACAGGCCTTCGTCCCAGGTGGGCATGACCGGCGACATCACCACCACCAACTCCGGGCCCAGACCAAACTGCACATGTACGGGAGCATTGCTGTTCATATCGATTCCTTTGCGCAAGAACACCTGCCGTGCGGCTCAGGCGAAGCGTTTGCCGGCCACACGCAGCGCCTGTTCGGCTTCGCGCAGGGTCTGCTCGACGATGGTGGCCGCGGGCAGCACGTCGTTGATCAGGTCGGCGACTTCGCCGGTCCAGATGGCGCGAATGTCGGTGTTGTCGTCACGCAGCGCTTGGGCGTAGTCCTCGGCCACGCTGGCCGGTGCCTGCAGCAACTCCTGTTCGAAGCCCAGCCAGCGCGCGGTGAACTCGTTGGCCAGGGCCCGGCCGCTGTACTGCTGCGGCCATTCGATGCCGCGCACCAGGTCGAACGCCCGGGTGCGTACCAGATCGCCGGCCGTGGACTGGAGCAGGCGCTGCTTGACCTTGTTCGACGGCAGCGCTTCTTCGCTGGCCAGAAACCGCGTGCCGAGCATGACCCCATCGGCCCCCAGCAGCAGCGAAGCGGCCAGGCCCCGGCCATCGGCGATGCCGCCGGCGGCGATCAGCACCGCATCGTCGCCCACCGCATCGCGCACCGCGGGGAACAATGGGAAGGAGGCGCGCCGCAGGCTGTGCCCGCCGGCTTCGGCCCCTTGCACGATCAGCGCATCGGCCCCGGCGTCCAGCGCGGCCAGCGCCTGGTCGACCTCATGCACCTGCACGATGGCCAGCGCGCCACTGTCCTTGATCGGGCCGATAAAGGGCCGGGCGTCGCCGAACGACAGGGCGACCACGTTGGGCCCATAGGACAGGGCCAGGTCCAGCAGTTCGAAGCGCTTGGCCACGGTGAACATCACCAGGCCCACGCCCCAGGGCTCCTTGACGTCGCTCATCAGCGCCAGCTCGGTCTTCATCCAGTCCGGGTCGCCATAGCTGGCACCGACCAGACCCAGCCCGCCGGCCCGGGAAACCGCAGCGGCAAGCCGCCCGCCAGAAGCGCCGCCCATGGGCGCCAGCACCACCGGATGGGTGATCTTGAGCAGTCGGGTCAGCGCGGAATCAAAATTGCTCACGGTGTATCTCCTTGATGTACCGATAAATATTCGCTGAACGAGGGGCCCGCGACGCCCAGCGTGCGCGGGCCCGCCCTGCCCTTAGCCGAGCGCCGCGAGCGCCGGGGCGGTGGCCGCCGGGATGTAGTCGTTGACGTTGTACAGGTGGAACTCCCAGGTGCCGGTTTCCTTCAACCGGGAATAACGCGACATGAACTGCTCATCGGAGAACAGCGAATCGAACTCCTCCTTGCTGCTCCATTGCGCCTGATTGATCACGGTCTTGCCGTCGATGCTCTTGAACAGGCGGCTCCACTGGAACGACGGATAGTTCTGCGCCACATAGGTCACGGCCGAGCGCAGTACATCGAGGGCGGCGTCCTGCTGGCCCTCGAAGACATGCACGACGTTGACCAGGAAAATCGCTTCGCTCTCGTCAGGGGTAGGTGCATCGAATTCAGTCAGGTTGCTCATGTTGCCTCCAGGTAAGACATAGGATGGTCGGGGCGAATCGATGAATCAGTGAATCAGCTCGCAGGACTGTGCCGGCTTGCCGTCCTGCCAGAGCAGGGGCGAAATGCGCTCGTTGACCCGCGATTTCTCGACGCGGCCGACGATCACCTCATGGGTGGCGTAGGACAGCCGCGCATCGACGCTGCAGAACAGCGTCGCCTGGGCGCCTGCCAGGTACGGCAGGTCGTCGCAGGCTTCCCAGTCGCCATGTTCGAAGCGCGCATTGCCCTTGAGCTGGCCGGCGAAGATGCCCACCAGCCGGCTCTGCGTGGCGTCGAGCAGGTTGACGCTGAAGCGCTGGTTGGCCAGCAGCGGCTGGTACAGGCTGGCCGTGCGGTTGATGCAGATCAGCAGGGACGGCGGCTCGGTGCACAACGAGCTGACCGCCGTGGCGACCATGCCGCTGCGCTCGCCCTCGGCCCCGGTGGCGATGATCGACACCGTGCTGGTCAGGCGCCGCATGGCGCGCTTGAAGTCCTCGGCCAGCGCCTGCTCGGGCGGCGCCATGGCCAGCGCCAAAGCGCTGCCGGCACTCATGCCACCGCTCCGATGATCACCCGGGAGCTGTTATAGGGCTGGCGCAGGCCGGCCTCTTCCATGCGTGGCAGGACGTCCTCGAGGAACTCGTCGAGGCCGCTCTTGTAGTCGAGCCAGGTCAGGCAGATGCCGTCGATGCCCAGGTCGCTGTAGCGCTGGAACTGCTCGGTGATCATTTCCGCGGTCCCGACCAGGGGCACCCCGGCGAAGCCGGCCTTGAAGTGGAAACGGAAGCGCTCGGCGTCCTCGGTATTGGCGAACATCCCGCTCTGGATGCCGATCTCCGAGGTGACGTTGTCCAGGGCCACTTCATCGCCGTGCTGGTTGGCGTAGTAGTCGAGGTACTTCTCGGCCTCTTCCAGGCTGTCCTTCTGCACCACGTAGGAGTAGACCCAAATCTGGATCTCGCGGCCGTACTCCAGGCGGGCCAGGTCGCGGTAGGCCTTGATCTGCGCGCGAATGGTGTCGTCGTCATCCTCGTGCTTGAGGATCAGGAATGCCGCGTCGCAATGCTCGGCGCAGAACCTGCGGCCGCGCTCGGAACCGCCGGCGTTCATCAGGAACGGCTGGTTCAGCGGCTTGGGCTGGGCAAAACCCTGGGCGATATTGAAGAAGTCGCCCTGGTGGTCGAAGTTGCCCGGTTCGTTCCAGGCCAGCCGGGCGATCTTCAGCCACTCGTCGGCATGGTCGTAGCGCCGGTCATGCTCCAGCTGCACGCCGCCGTTGAACATGCCCATCTCCTTGCCGTACCAGCCGCAGATCATGTTCAGGCCGAAGCGGCCGCCGCTGATATGGTCGATGGTCGCGGCCTGCTTGGCGGCGAACAGCGGATGCACGGTCGACAGGTGGGAAGTGGTGAACAGCGCGATCTGTTCGGTCACCGAGGCCAGCCCCGCCGCCCAGGTATAGGTCTCGAACGACACGCCCATCGGGTCGCTGGCACCGCCCCAGCCGCGCCACCGGCCCACCGGCAGCAGCAGTTCCAGGCCGGCCTTGTCGGCCTTCTTGGCGATTTCCATATTGCCGTTCCAGTCGGAGGCGTCCAGGCGCTCCGGGACCGTGGTCAGGGTGCAGCCACCCTCGATGTTGAGGGCGAAGACCCCAAGCTTGATCTTGTTGGTGCTGCTGCGCATCGGGTTGGTCTTGATCTTTGCCGGATGATTCGAAGTCATTGCTGTTCTCTCCTTGATCGGGGACCGTGACACCTCGTTGCGTGTCACGCCTGTACATCGCACGCAGGTTTGCCGCTCAGGCGGCGCTCGGGTTTTTCGCTTCGGCCGCCAGCCACGGTTGGTCATAGCGGTGCAGGCGTCGCGCCTCCGCCAGCGACAGGCCCTGGGCCAGCGACTCGATGATGTCGCGCTCGGTCTTTTCCACGGCCAGGGCGCGCTTGATCACCTCCTCGGCCTTATCGAGGGGGATCACCAGGCAACCGCTGGCATCGCCGACGATCAGGTCGCCGGGGTGGATGGTCACGCCGCTGACCTCCACCGGTACCTGGACGGCCTTGAGCTGCACGCGGTTCTTGCCCGACTGCATGAAGCGCCCGCGGCTGAACAGCGGGTAGTTGAGGCGGGTCACGGTGTCGATGTCCCGCGCCACGCCGTCGATCACGGTGCCGCGGATGTTCCGGTTCACCGCCACGTGGGTCAGGATGTCGCCCCAGACCGTGGCGTCCAGGCGCCCGGCGTTGCTGGAGACCACCACCGAACCCGGCGGCACCTCATCGATGTAGTTGGCGGCGTTCTTGAAACCGTCGCCCTGGTTGACCGGCTCGTAGAGCACAGTGAAGGCGAAGCCGCTGCAACGGGTGCCGGGCACCTGCTGGACGATGCCCAGCAACCCGGCGTCGATGCCGAGGCTGTCGAGGGCATCGCTCAGCGAGGCGGTATCCAGCGCGGCGCATTGTTCCAGCAGGGAGGCGCGTTGTTGCTCCGAGAGTGAAGAATGGCTCATGCATGACTCCTTACGGGTGAGGTCCAGCCGCTTTCGGTTTGCGGAACGAGTTGACGCAGGTTGGCCACGCTTCTCTGGATGATCGCTGCGGCGCATTCCCCGGTGGTGGCCTGGCCACCGCTGTCGTAGGTCTGGCAGTCGTGCTTGACCACCTGCGCCACGGCCTGCTCGATGGCCTGGGCCTCGGCGTGATAGCCCAGGTGTTCGAGCAGCAGGGCCAGGGACAGGAACATGGCGCTGGGGTTGGCCTTGTGCTGCCCGACATGGGCCGGGGCGCTGCCGTGGACCGGCTCGAAGTAGGCCCCGGCGTCGCCGATGTTGGCGCTGGGCGCGAAGCCCAGGCCGCCCATGACGCCGGCCCCGAGATCGGAAAGGATGTCGCCGAACATATTCTCCGCGACTATCACCCCGAAGCGTTCCGGACGACGGATCATCCACAGGGCGACGGCGTCGACGTTGTCGATGTTGTAGGCGATGTCCGGATAGTCCGCGGCCACCTCTTCGAGAATCCCCCGGGCGAACGCACCGCTGTAGCGCAACACATTGGGCTTGTCCGCCAGGGTCACGCGCGGGTAGTCGTGCTTGCGGGCGTACTCGAAGGCGTAGCGGAACAGCCGGGTCAGGCCGGCCCGGGTCTGCAGCCGCACCGTCATAGTCGCGTCCTCGGCGCTCTCGCGATGCCAGGGCGCCCCAGCCTGTTCCCGGGCCTTGAGCAGCGGCTCGAACTCGGCAGGGATCGAGGCGAAATCCAGACCCGCGTACAGCCCCTCGGTGTTCTCCCGGATCACCGTGAAACGGAACCGGCCCTCGCCGAGCACATCGGTGACCGGCCGCACGTTGGCATACAGGCTCAGGCGCTGGCGCAGCTGGATCACCGGCGAGACGTAGACCCGCGAGGTGTTGCGCAAGGCTTCGGGCAACTCCCGCTCCGCTTCTTGCAACGCCTTGCTGGTGATGGCGCCGAGCAGCGTGGCGTCGGCGGCGGCGATCTTGTCCCAGGTCTCGGCGGGCACCGGGTCCCCGCCGGTGCGCCAGCACTCCCAGCCGATCTGGCCGAAGTCCAGGTCGATGGGCAGTTGCAGTGCGTCGAAGATCGGCAGGATGGCCTCGACCACTTCGACGCCAACACCGTCGCCGGGCAATACGCAGACCCGATGCCGCGACGGCCTGCCCGAGGCAGTGGTTCGTTGAAGAGCCGTCATCACATTTTTCCTTCGGCGGTCAGGCGAGTCGAGAAGCTGGCCCGGGAAATCACCGTCGGCCGTGCCGCCTGCCGCTGGAAGCGATCCTGCTCATGCATGGCCCGCAGCGCCTGGAAGGTCGAGCTGATCTGCAGCCGGGACATGGTGTCCTCCAGCCGCTGCTGGACATCGAAAGGCAGGTTGTAGGCCCCCAGCATCACGTCCATCAGCGGGGTCGGCATACTGCTCAGCGGAACGCTTTGCGCGGTGTATTCGGACAGTTGCAGGGCCTTGACCAAGTCATAGCCATTGGCACTTCCGATGCGCTCCAAGTAGGCGATAAACATGCCCAAGTGCAAGTTGCCCGCGCCTTTACCCATACCGCAAATCGACGTGTCGATATATTCGGCACCCGCCTCTACCGCCGCGATAGAGTTGGAAAGCGCCAGGGAAAGATTGTTATGCGCATGAAAGCCCAAGGGCACATGAACTCTTCTCGAGATCCGGCTGATCAGCCGCTCTACATCATCGGGAATCATGTTGCCGTTAGAGTCGGCGAAATAAATCACATCGGCCCCGGCACCCTCGGCGCGTAGTGCCATGTCAGTGACTGTTCCCGGTGTTTGCGTGGTGATATGGGTGATGTTGGCGCTGGCCTGAAAGTTGAACGATTTAACCAACTCGATAGTTTCCACGCCTTGCTCAAGTTGTTCGGCACGCAAACAGACCCGGATCATGCCAACACCATGTTCGGCCAGCATTTCAAAGTCATCGGCGCTTACATTGCGCGGATGGACCATGACACACAGCCCAAGTTGCCCGCGGGTCGCGCGGCGTAAAGAATCTATATATTCAGGGCTGACCGAACTGCTCAGGCCGTGCTCTTTCTTGCGGATGAAAGAACCATTGCAATAACCGATCTCAGCGTAGCCAACCCCAACGTCAACAAGGTGTCCAACCGCATTGGCCGCATAATCGGTCGTAAATTCGAAGTTGTTACGATAGCCACCATCACGGAGCGTTACATCAATAATCTTTACGTTATTCATGATCCCAATTCCTTCTGTGAGCTCTCTATGAAACTCTGGAAGCGCACGCAAGTACGTCCCGGGTTTCGTTTGTAGTAACGTGACCGTAATGCAGGATTATTCCCAAGCCTTTTTTACAGGGCATGAGTCGATGGCCACTAAGGCCAAGAGCAGAACTTGCTAAAGGGCTTGTCAGCGTCAGGTGCTTCGAATGCCATCAGATCAATATCATCTGGCAATCGAAATCAGCGCTGTTTTTTTATTATGGTTTGCGACCGCACCGGAGAAGCGTGTGCTGTATCCGGAGGGAGACTATTGAAAACCCGGGCCTGGGTTTTCAAGCGTCGAAAGTGCAAGGCATGTTTTCTTATTATTGGTCGATACTGAAATCTGCCGGTTTGTTTGTAAACTCCCCGGATTCACCCTGGGGGGTTAAAAAATTCACCTTGTGTTAATGCCAGAGTGAACTACGCCTGCATCTAAGAGAACGCGCTCAGAAGAACTGCTCAGTCGGAAAACAACTGACTAGGAAGTCCATAAGTGAACGTATGGGTGCCTCTTTACGCAAGTCTTCGTGAACCACCAGCCAGATATCGATCATCAAGTCCGGAGAATGGAACTTGGCCTTGCCCAATCCGGGGTCTTTCTGGCCATAGAAGTTGGGCAGCAAGGCCATGCCGATGCCAGCGCGAGCCGCCGACGCCTGGACTTCAAGGCTCCTGGCGCGCAAGACCACGGGGCGCTCGGCAGCGACCTCGCGCAACCATACCTGCTGCCGGGAATGCTCCATGCTCTCGTCATAGACGATGTATTCGTACTGCTCGCTGGTGTGCGTCGCCAGGTACTCGCGGCTGCCGTACAGGCCGAAAGACACTGTGCCGATCTTGCGCGCGACCAGGTCCATCTGGGTCGGCCGACACAGGCGGATCATCAGGTCCGGCTCGGGATTGCACAGGGTGCCGATATCGTCCTGCATCAGCAGGCTGACATTGATCGAAGGGTGTTCGCGGCGCAGGCGCCCCAGGTGCGGAGCGATGAATTCCGAGGTCAGCAGCGGCGGCGCGCTGACCGCCAGATCGGCGACCATCTCGGTCTGCACCGAGAGTGCCACCTTGGAGATCGCCTTGGCGTCCTTCTGCATCCGCCCGGCGATTTCCGCGATGCGATGGCCGAACGGCGTGATCTCGTAGTTGCGTTTGCGCCGGTCCACCAGCTTGAGGTTCAGCGCCGACTCGAGCGCCGCGATCCGCCGCGCCACCGTGGCATGTTCGACCCCCAGCTCCCGCGCCGCGCTGCTCAGGGACTGGGTACGGGCGAAGGTGACGTAATGGCGCAGGTTCTCCCAGTCGAACATGCTGCTGTCGCGCAAATCCAGCCCCACGGGCCAGTTGCAGGAAGAGTTGGGTGCAGTCAAGGGATTCATGAGGCCTCGATCGATTCTCAATGGAAAAACAATCCAGGCGAGCGCCCCAAAGGCTTCCTGCCTGGAGATCCTTGTTTGGGAACGTACAGCCGATGCCAGCCGCGCACTGATGAGCAAACAGCCCCTCATCCGTGCGGGCCACCCTGCATCGTAGAACTCAGTCTGCCGCGACTGGCGCACCTCCTTTGCGCGGTACGGCACTGAAAAACAGTACTTTGACCACGATGACCATCAAGGCCAGCGCGGCGAACAGCAAACCACTGTAAAGAGTGCCCTGCAAGCCCAAGCGCGCCAGGAACCAGCCGCCAGTTGTAGACCCGATAGTCACGCCCAGATTGATGAACGAGATATAGATGCCGGTGGCGAACTCCGGGGCCTCCGGCGCTTCGGAGGTCAGCCAGATCTGGGTGACGATCAGCCCGCTGGTATGGGTCGCGCCCCAGAACACCACGATCGCCAGCATGGTCGCAAACGACGGCCCGGCGAACAGGAACAGCACGCCATAGGCGCTCGCCAGCAGGATCGGGTGCAGGATCGTGGTCCTGACCATGTTCTGGCCGATCAGCTTGCCGGCATACAGGTTGCCGGCCACGCCGCCGATACCGAAGACCACCAGCAGGATGCTGATCAGCTCCGCGCTCATCCCGGCTTCCTTGGCCAGGTACTCCGCCGAGTAGCTGTACACGGAAAACATCGCGGCAAAGATCAGCGTCGAGGCGGTGATGTTCAGCCACAGCGGGAACTTGCGCAGGATGGCCAGTTGGTCGCCATAGGAAACCGCCTGTTTATCCGGCGCATCCGGCAGCCGCGCGATGATCCCCAGGCCCGCGATGCAGTTGACCAGGGCGCAGAACAGGAACGACGCCTCGTAGGAAAACTGCGCGGCGATCAGCGTCGTCAGCGGCACCCCCAGCACCATGCCCATGCTGGTGCCGACGAACGCCTTGGCGGCGGCATTGGTCGACTCACCCGGCGGGTAGAGCGACGTGGCCGCGACGAAGGCCAGGGAGAAATACACCGGGTGGAACAGCGCCGGGATGATCCGCAGCGCCATCAACGACTCGAAGTTCGGCGCATAGGCCGAGAGCACGCTGGTGCCGGCGAAGACGAACAGCGCCAGGGTCAGGACCTTCTTGCGGTTGTAGCGCGACAGCAGCAACACCATGATCGGCCCGCACGCCGCGATGATCAGCGCGAACAGCCCCACCAGCAGCCCCGCCTGGGAGGCGCTGATGGCGAAGCGCTCGATGATCACCGGCAGGATCCCGACCACGCCGAATTCGATCGTGTACACGCCGAACAGGCCCAGGGCCAGGAAGTAGATCGGATGGAGCATTTTCATGACGCGGACTCCAGCGTGACCACCACCTTGCCGAACTGCTCGCCGGCCTCCAGGTAACGGTGGGCGTCGATGATCTGCTCGAAGTCGAAGGTCTTGGCGATGATCGGGCGCAGGGTCCCCGCTTCCAGGCCGGCCAGCACATAAGCCTTGCCAGCCTCGAGCAGCTCGGGCCGGGAGGTGATTTCGTGCAGCAGGTAACCGCGCAACGCCAGGCTCTTGCTCAGGACCTGGAACAGCGGGAACGGCGACGGCTCTGTGCTCAAGGCGCCGTACACCAGGATGATCCCGCCGCGGGCGGCGGCATCGACCAGCTGCGCCAGGAACGGCCCGCCCACCGGGTCGAAGATCACCCGGGCGCCCTGGCCGGCGGTGATGCGTTCGACCTGCTGGTTGAAGTCCGCCTGTTCGCTGCTCAGCACATGGGCCGCGCCGGCCTCCAGCAACTGCTGATGCTTGGCCGCCGTACGGCTGACGGCGATCGGGATGGCGCCCACCTGATTGGCGATCTGGATCGCCGCCAGGCCGACGCTGCTCGACGCGGCGGTGATCAGCACGAATTCCCCCGGTTGCAGGGCCGCCACGTGAATCAATGCGCCCCAAGCCGTGACGTATTGCATCCACACCGCCGAAGCCTCGGCAAACGAGAGATTGGCGGGATGCTTGACCAGCATGGCCGCCGGCAGCACCGCGAGTTCGGCATAGGTGCCCCATTGGGCGATCGAGATCGGCGGGATCAGGCTGACCGCGTCGCCCACCGCAAACTGCCCGGCCCTGGCACCGACTGCCTCGACGATGCCCGCCGCCTCATAGCCCAGCCGCGAGGGAAACTGCGCCTGCTCCAGGTACTGGCCGGAACGGAACATCGATTCCGCCCGGTTCAGGCCGATGGCCCTGACGCTGACCCGCACTTCATCGGGCCCCGGCCCGGGCACCTCGAGCTCCTCGATCCCGAGCACTTCCGGACCACCGTATTGGCTAAACCGCACGACGCGTGTCATTGACTGTCCCCTTGATTCATTGATTGCGAGTGACTGTAGAAAGATTGCGAATGGCGAAAAACCACCTCTTGTTCCGTTCTCAACGGACAGTTATTTCCGTAATGGACGGGCCGCTTTCCTCCTGGCTCGCGCGTGCCCGCCGTGTGGCAAGCAGCCGCAGCGCGACATAGAACACCGGAGTGAACAACAGGCCGAACAGGGTCACGCCGAGCATGCCGAAGAACACTGCGACGCCCATGGCATGGCGCATCTCGGCGCCGGCGCCGGTGGACAGCACCAACGGCACGACGCCCATGATGAAAGCGATGGAGGTCATCAGGATCGGGCGCAAGCGCAGCTGGCTGGCCTGGATCGCGGCGCGGACGATGCCCTGCCCCTGCAGTTCGAGCTCGCGGGCGAACTCGACGATCAGGATGGCGTTCTTGCTCGCCAGCCCCACCAGGACCATCAGGCCGATCTGGGTGAAGATGTTGTTGTCGCCCTGGGTCAGCCAGACCCCGAGCAGCGCCGACATGATGCCCATGGGCACGATCAGCAGGATGGCCACTGGCAGCAGCAGGCTTTCGTACAGCGCCGCCAGCACCAGGTACACCAGCAGCATGCAGATCAGCAGGATCCACAGGGTGAAGTCGCCGGAAATGATCTGTTGGTAGGTCAGCTCGGTCCATTCGAACTTGATGCCCTTGGGCAGCGTCTCGGCGGCGATCCGCTCCACCGCGGCCTGGGCCTGGCCGGACGAATAACCGGGGGCCGGGCCGCCATTGATGTCGGCGGCGGTGTAGCCGTTGTAGCGCACCACCATTTCCGGCCCGTAAGTGGGCACAACCGATACCAGGCTGCCCAGCGGCACCATGTTGCCGTCGGCATTGCGCGCCTTCAGCTGGCCGATGTCGTCGGCATGGGCGCGGAACGGCGCGTCGGCCTGCACCCGCACCTGGTACACCCGGCCCAGCAGGTTGAAGTCGTTGACGTAGAGCGAGCCCAGGTAGATCTGCAAGGTGTCGAACACGTCGGTCATCGCCACGTTCGACTGCTTGGCCTTGACCCGGTCGAGGTCGACCTTCAGTTGCGGCACGTCGATCTGGTAGCTGGAAAAACTCGGCCCCAGCTCCGGTGCCTGCGCCGCCTGCTTGAGAAAGGCGCGCACCGCGGCATTCAGTTGTTCGAAGCCCAGGGCGCCACGGTCTTCGAACTGCAGCTTGAACCCGCCCAGGGTGCCCAGCCCCAGTACCGGGGGCGGCGGGAACACGCCGGTGAAGGCTTCCTTGATCCCGGCGAATTCCTGGTTCAGCGCCGCCGCGATGGCCCCGGCGCTCATCTGCGCCCCCTTGCGTTCGGCGAACGGGTCGAGGATGACGAAGATGATGCCGGCGCTCGACGAGTTCATCAGGCCGTTGACCGACATGCCGGGGAACTCCAGGGTGTGGGCCACCCCGGGTTGCTTGAGGGCGATTTCGTTCATCCGCTGGATCACCTGCTCGGTGCGCTCCAGCGAGGCACCGTTGGGCAGTTGCGCCAGGCCGACCAGGAATTCCTTGTCCTGGGCCGGCACGAAACCGCCGGGCAGCGAATGCCCCAGCCAGGCCGTCAGCGCCAGCAGCACGGCATACAGGCCCAGGGTTTTGCTCTTGCCCTGGATCACCCGCCCCAGGTTGCTGCCGTAGGCCTGCTCGCCCCGCGCCGAAAGCCGGTTGAAGCGGCTGAACACCGGCCCCAGCAGCCGGTCGATCAGCTGGCTCAGGCGGTCCCGCGGCTGATCGTGGGCCTTGAGCAGCAAGGCACAGAGCGCCGGCGACAGGGTCAGGGAGTTGAACGCCGAAATCAGCGTCGAGATGGCGATGGTCAGCGCGAACTGCTGGTAGAACTGCCCGGTCAGCCCGGGCATGAAGGCCAGCGGCACGAACACGCTGACCAGGGTCAGGGTGATGGCGATGATCGGCTTGCTGACCTCCTCCATCGCCTTGTAGGAAGCGGCCTTGGGCGTCAGGCCGAGGGCGATGTTGCGCTCGACGTTCTCCACCACCACGATCGCATCGTCGACCACGATGCCGATGGCCAGCACCATGCCGAACAGCGACAGGGCGTTGATCGAAAACCCGCAGGCGAGCATCAGCGACAGCGTACCGATGATCGACACCGGCATGGCCAGCAGCGGGATGATCGAGGCGCGCCAGGTCTGCAGGAACAGGATGACCACCAGCACCACCAGCAGGGTCGATTCGAGCAGGGTCTGGATCACTGCCAGGATGCTGGAACGGACGAACTGGGTAGGGTCGAAGACAATCTTGTAGTCGACCCCGGCCGGCATGTCCTCCTTGGCCTGGCGCATGATCTCCCGGGCCTGGTCGGAGATCGCCAGGGCGTTGCCACCGGCCATCTGGAACACCCCGAAACCCACCGCCGGCTTGCCGTCCACCAGCGAGCGCAAACCATAGTCCGAAGCGGCCAGCTCGACCCGGGCCACGTCCCGCAGGAAGGTCACGGCGCCGCCGGGGGAACTCTTGAGGATGATGTCGCCGAATTCCTTTTCCGACTTCAGGCGCCCCTGGGTGTTGACCGACAGTTGCTGGGCGACGTCGGTGCGCATCGGCTGCCCGCCGATGACCCCGGCGGCCACCTGCACGTTCTGCTCGCGGATCGCCGCCGCCACATCGTTGGCGCTCAGGCCGCGCTGGGCGACTTTCTGCGGGTCCAGCCAGATGCGCATCGCATAGTCGCCGCCGCCCCAGATGCGCACCTCGCCCACCCCCGGAATGCGCTCCAGCTGGTTCTTGATATTGAGAATCCCGTAGTTGCGCAGGTAGGTGGCGTTGTACTGGTCGTCCGGGGACACCAGGTGGATCGCCAGGGTCTGGGTCGAGGACGATTTCATCGTCACCACCCCCAGCCGGCGCACGTCTTCCGGCAGCCGCGGCAGCGCCTGGGAGACCCGGTTCTGCACCAGTTGCTGGGCCTTGTCCGGGTCGGTGCCGACCTTGAACGTGACACTGAGGGTGAGGTTGCCGTCGCTGTTGGCCTGGGACTGCATGTACAGCATGTCCTCGACGCCGTTGATCTGCTCCTCCAGCGGCGCCGCCACGGTCTGCGCCACCACCGCCGGGTTGGCGCCCGGGTACTGGGCGTTGACCACGATCAGCGGCGGCACCACCTCGGGGTACTCCGAGACCGGCAGGCGGAACAGCGAGATGATCCCGGCCAGCAGGATCAGGGTCGAAAGCGCGCCGGCGAAGATCGGCCGGTCGATGAAGAAACGGGAAAAGTTCATGGCTGGGTGCTCGCATCCGCGCGCTGGGCCAGCAGCGGCCGGACGGTGTCGCCGGGCCGTGCCCGGTGCAGGCCGTTGATCACCACCCGCTCACCGGGTTGCAGGCCGGCATCGATGATGCGCAGGTCGCCCACCAGGTTGCCGGGGCTGATGCGGCGGTACTCCACCTGATCGTTGGCGGTCACCACCAGCACGAACTTCTTGTCCTGGTCGGTGCCGATGGCGCTGTCGTCGATCAGCACCGCCTGGCGTGGCGGGCCGCCCCCCAGCTTGATCCGGGCCAGCATGCCGGGCCGCAGCTGGCCGTCGGCATTGTCGAAACTGGCGCGCACCCGCAGCGTCGCCGACTGCAGGTCGAGCTGATTGTCCAGCGAGGCCAGTTTGCCCACCCGGGGGAAATCCGTTTCGTTGGACAGCCCGAGCATCACCGGCACCGCCTCCGGCTTGGCGCTGCTCTGGTTGAGGTAACGCAGGAAGGTCTGCTCGTCGACGTCGAACGCGGCATAGATCGGCGACAGCGAGACCAGGGTGCTCAGCGGCGCGGCATTTTCCCCGGCGCTGACGATATTGCCGGTGGTCACCAGGGCATTCGACATGCGCCCGCTGACCGGGGCGGTGATCCGGGTGTGGGCCAGGTCCAGGCGGGCGCTGTCGAGGATCGCCTGGGCCTGCCGGACATTGGCCTGGGCCTCGCTGGCGGCGTTCTGCTTTTCGTCCAGATCGCGCATGGCGATGGCGTTGGAGTTGATCAGCCGTTGCGCCCGCCCCAGGTCGGTGGCGGTGTACTGGCTGCGCGACTTGGCCGCGGCCAGGCTCGCCTGGGCCTCGTCGACCCGGGCGGCATAGGGCCGGGCATCGATCTCGAACAGCAGGTCGCCGGCCTTGACGATGGCGCCGTCCTTGAAATGCACGGCGACGACGGTCCCCGAGACCAGGGGGCGGATGACCACCTTCTCCACCGCCTCCAGGCGCCCGGAATAGTTCTGCCAGTCCGTCACCGGTCGCGACAGCGCCATGGCCACGTCGACTTCGGCGGCCGGCGGCGCCACGCTGGCCTTGGCGGTGGTGGAAGGCTCGCCGCGCAGCACGACCACCAGGCCAGCCACGATGGCGCAGGCCAGAACGGCGCGAAGCATGAGGGCGCTGCCCGAGCGCCGGGATCGTATCGAGTGCATAAAACAACTTCCCTGTGATGAGGCCTGCGGTTGAGAGCGGGTCAAGAGGTGGCTTCGGGTTGGGCCAGGCTGGGGCTCGGCGCCCTGGCCTTGCCGGTCCGGCCCCAGCGCTGCATGACGGGGCGCTCGACAAAGTTGAACAGCAGCCAGCCACCGACTATGGAGAGCGCGAAGGTGGCCGCGACGATCAGCGTGGCGGTGCCGTTGTCGAACAGGCGCCCGCCGAGCAGCTGGGTCGCCAGGGTCATGACCAGCAGATGGATCATGTAGAAACCGAAGGAGATCTCCCCCAGCCAGACCATCCAGCGACTGTTGAGCACGCTCTTGCGGTCCTGCAGGTCGTTGGCGGCGATCGCCGTGATCAGCGCCGCGATCGGCACCAGCGTCACCAGGTTGAGGCTGTACTGGAACGGCACGTACATGGCCGCCACGTAACTGCCGACCAGCAGGGCGAAGGCCCAGGACACGCTCAGGTCGATCCAGCGCCCGGCCATGAGGATCCGCGCCATGAGCATGCCCAGCACGAACTCGAACAGCCGCGCCGGCGGGAAGTAGTAGGCCCACCACCATTGGCTCAGGGAGATGGGGTACTCGTTGATCAGCGGCGTGGCGGGCGCCAGCAGGCGGATCGCCACTTGGGTCAGGGCCAGGCCCGCGACCATCGCCCAGGCCCAGCGCCACAGGCGCTCTTCGGCAATGTTCCAGACCAGCTTGAGCGCCAGCGGAAACAGCAGGTAGAAAAACATCTCGCTGCACAGCGACCAGGACGGGCCGTTGACGCTGAGGAAGGTGTCCATCCGCGGAATCCAGGCGTGCACCAGCAGCAGGTTCGGCAACCAGATCGCCACGCTGGCGGCCGGCACGCTGAACAGCAGCATCGCCAGCAGCCAGGTGGCGATATGGTTGGGGAAGATCTTCAGCAGCCGGCGCTTCCAGAAGCCGGTCAGGCTGTCGCCCTTGCGCGCGGACCAGGTGATCACGAAGCCGCTGAGCACGAAAAAGAACGACACGCCGAGCCAGCCGCCACCGCTGAAGATGCGCTGGAAGGCATTGATCACGTCGTTGTCGGCGTAGGGGTTGAAACCGATGATCCGGGTCAGCGATGCGTGGAACATGAACACCATCGCCGCGGCGAGAAAACGTATTCCGGTCAACGAATCGAGTTTGGCGTGTGCGTGCGAATGGTAGAACTCTGCTTTTTTCATTATCCGATCCCCATAGAGTCACGGCGCGCCCGACCGCGCGTGCGCGTGTCGAGCGTGCTCCCGATAAAAACCATCAATGGCGTTGCGAACTTGCAGGCAATGTTGCGAGGGGTACGGCAATGCGGATCGCTGAGCGAACCGTCTTTTTTCGATGTTTGCGGCCGGCCCCGCTGAGGGGGGTCGGCACGCGGTCACTGCCCGTAGACGGCGTTGCAGAGGTCTACGGTGAACTGCCCGAACATGCCTTCGAAGGCGGTGTTGGTGAAGGCGACCACGGTCAGTTGTTCCGCCGGGTCGACGAACCAGGAGTGCCCATAGGCGCCACCCAGCCGCCAGCTACCGGCGGACTCGGCGGTCTGGGCCGCGGCCGGGTCCTTGAGCACGGTGAAGCCCAGGCCGAAACCGCGGCCGGGCCAGTTTTCCAGCTCCAGAGCGCCGGTCTGGTTGCTGGTCATTTCATCCACCAGGGCCTTGGGCAGCAGCGGCTCGCCGCCCTTGCGCAGGGTTTCCAGCAGCGTCAGGAACTCCCCGGCGCTACCGACCAGGCCCGAGCCGCCGGAGTCATAGGCGTTCGGGTCCAGCGCCCGGGCCGGGTCCAGCTTGATGCCGATGGTGCCCTCGAAGACCGGGATCACTTCCAGGTCCTCGATGCGATGGGGCCGTGGCTGGTCGTTCAGGTAGGCGGCAGTCAGGCGCTCGACGTCCGCCACCTTGAAGCTGGTGTCGTGCAGTTGCAGGGGCTGGACCACCAGTTGGTCGATCGCCACGGCGAGGCTGGTGCCATGCACCGCGGCGATCAGCCCGCCCAGCACATCGGTGGCGATCGAGTAGCCCCAACCGCTGCCGGGCTTGTACTGCAAGGGAATCTGCCCCAGGCGGCGCAGGTTCTCTTCCAGTGTCAGCGCGCTGCGCTCCAGGCCGTCGGAGATCCCGGCGTCCTGGTAAGGGCCGCCCTGGGCGCTTTCCAGGAAACCGTAGGACAGGCCGGCGGTATGGCTCAGCAGCTGGCGCAGGGTGATGACTGCGGGCTGACCGTCGCTCAGGGTCGGCTTGAAGTACGGCAACCAGCGGCTGATGTCGTCGTCCAGATTGATCTTGCCCTGGGCGACCAGCACCAGCGCCGCCACCGAAGCGATGGGCTTGGACACCGAAGACAGGCGGAACAAGGCATTCTCACGCATCGGCACCTGGGCTTCCCGGTCGGCCAGGCCCGCCGCGCGGTGATAGATGAGCTCGCCCCGATGGGCCACCAGCACCACCGCGCCCACCAGGCGTTGGTCGTGCAGGGTCTGTTCGAGCACGGCGTCGATCCGCGAGGCCACCTGGGCGGGTTCGAACGAGCGAAGAGACTGTAGCGGGCGAAGCGGTTCGTTGACTGACATACCTGTCCCCAAATAGTTGAATGGCTGAGCTGGATGTAGCGATGGTAGAACCGGCCATCCCGGGGAAACAGAGGTTACAATTCCGGGGTCCACGGACATTTCTGTCCGCAATCGAAGGAGTGAGGGTTGGATAAGCTCAATGGCATCACGGTGTTCGTCCAGGTCGCCGAAAGCCGCAGTTTCGTCGCCGCCGGCCGCTTGCTCGGGATCTCCGCCTCGGCCGTAGGCAAGAGCATTGCCCGCATGGAAGAGAAGCTCGGCACCCGGCTGTTCCACCGCAATACCCGCAGCATCAACCTCACCAGCGAAGGCTCGCTGTTCCTGGAGCGCTGCCGGCGGGTGCTCAACGAGCTGGAAGCGGCGGAGCAGGAACTCTCCAGCTCCAGCGAGACCCCACGGGGCAAACTGCGCATCAGCCTGCCGCTGCTCGGCGATGTGCTGTTCATGCACTTCTCGCGCTTCATGCAGCGTTATCCGCAGATCCAGCTGGAACTGGACTTCACCGACCGGCTGGTGGACGTGGTCGAGGAAGGCTTCGACGCCGTGGTGCGCACCGGCCAGTTGCACGACTCGCGGCTGATGGCCCGCAAACTGGACAGCTTCGGCTTCTACCTGGTGGGCGCCCCCCGCTACTTCGCGAGCCACGGCTACCCGACCACGGTCGAGCAACTGCAGGACCACCACTGCCTGCACTACAAACTGCCCTCGACCGGCAAACTGGAAAAATGGCCGCTGACCGGGCTCGCCGAAGGCACCGAGCTGAAGGTCCCGGCGACCATGGTCTGCAATAACCTGGACATGCTGATCCACATGGCCCGGCAAGGCCTGGGCATCGCCTGCGTCCCCGAATTCGCGGTACGCGAAGCGCTGGACGCCGGCGAGTTGGTGTCGATCCTGCCCGACCGGGTGCAGCGCACCCTGAACATCCAGGTGGTATGGCCGTCGAGCCGCCATCTCACGCCGAAGCTGCGGGCGTTCATCGACTTTATCTGTGGTGGCGAAGGTCGAGGTTGAGGGGTATCGGCCCGGCACCTTGAGTTCACATTTTGTTACCGCATGCCCCAGCCGGGTGTGAATCCCGCTTCGGTAACAGCCTCACAGGCGGCCCCAGCCTCTGGGTTTACCTGCCTGCCAAGCCCATCGCAGAGCGCTTGATGCGCTTTCTCGAACGCCCGATCCGCGAATTGGCCGAGCGATTGCATATGCTTGTCTGTACAAGTATCTGCGTGTGTATAGGACATTGGATCCCATCAATACACGCACTCTTGCGGTGCACGCGCTTCCAATGGTCCTCGGGAATAAAACAATGAAAAGAGCATTTCTAACCATTTCTGCATTGGCTTTTTGCATGGCTGCCGGTTCGGCGCTGGCCAAGGAGTACAAGGAGTTGCGTTTTGGCGTCGACCCCTCTTATGCGCCGTTCGAATCCAAGGCCGCCGACGGCAGCCTGGTGGGCTTCGATATCGACCTGGGCAATGCGATCTGCGCTGAGCTGAAGGTCAAGTGCAAGTGGGTCGAAAGCGATTTCGACGGCATGATCCCCGGCCTCAAGGCCAACAAGTTCGACGGCGTGATCTCGTCCATGACCGCCACGCCGGCGCGGGAGAAAGTCATCGACTTCTCGAACGAGCTGTTCTCGGGACCGACTGCGCTGGTCTTCAAGAAAGGCACGGCCATCGGCACCGATCCGGCCTCCCTCAAGGGCAAGAAAGTCGGCTACGAGCAAGGCACCATCCAGGAAGCCTACGCCAAGGCCGTGCTGGACAAGGCCGGGGTCGAGACCCAGGCCTACGCCAACCAGGACCAGGTCTACGCCGACCTGATCTCCGGACGCCTCGCGGCCTCGATCCAGGACATGCTGCAAGCCGAACTGGGCTTCCTGAAGTCGCCACAAGGCGCCGACTTCCAAGTCAGCGAGCCGGTCGAAAGCCCGCTGCTGCCAAGCAAGACCGCCGTGGGTCTCACCAAAGGCAACGCCGAACTCCAGGCCTTGCTGAACACCGCGATCAAGGCGCTGCACGACAACGGCACCTACGCGGCCGTCCAGCAGAAACACTTCGGCGATCTGAATCTCTACAGCGGCAAATAACGACCCTGCGCCCATTTCCGGATGGGCGCTTTTTTGACTGACGTAGGGCTGCACAATGCTAGAAAACCTATTGCAGATTCTCGGGCTGTCGGGCTTCAGCCTCCAGGGCTTCGGTCCGCTGTTGCTGCAAGGCTCCTGGATGACTGTCAAATTATCCTTTCTGTGCTTGCTGGTGAGCGTGGGCCTGGGCCTGATCGGCGCCAGCGCCAAGCTGTCGAAATCGGTGCTGCTGCGCGCCCCCGCACAGGCCTACACCACGCTGATCCGGGGCGTTCCGGACCTGGTGCTGAT
Organism: Pseudomonas sp. NPDC089530; assembly: GCF_050280705.1. NCBI lineage: Bacteria > Pseudomonadati > Pseudomonadota > Gammaproteobacteria > Pseudomonadales > Pseudomonadaceae > Pseudomonas > Pseudomonas sp. NPDC089530. The sequence continues at coordinate 26,807 of NZ_JBNNVU010000059.1, forward strand.
GCTGCTGATTTTCTACAGCCTGCAAACCTGGCTGTCCTCCTTCACCAACTTCATGGGATGGGAATACGTCGAGATCGACCCATTCAGCGCCGGGGTCATCACCCTGGGCTTCATCTATGGGGCGTATTTCACCGAGACCTTCCGCGGCGCGATCCTCGCCGTGCCCCGTGGGCAAATGGAAGCGGCCACCGCCTACGGCCTGACCCGGGCCCAGCGCTTTCGCCTGGTGGTGTTCCCGCAAATGATGCGCTTCGCCCTGCCGGGCATCGGTAACAACTGGATGGTGATCCTCAAGGCCACCGCGCTGGTGTCGATCATTGGCCTGGCCGATCTGGTCAAGGTGGCCCAGGACGCGGGCAAGAGTTCCTATCAGCTGTTTTTCTTCCTGGTGCTGGCCGCCCTGATCTATCTGGTGATCACCACCGTTTCGAACTACGTCTTGCGCCGGATGGAAATCTTCTACGCCGCAGGCACCCGCGAGGCCGTGCGATGATCGAACTTCTGCAGGAATACTGGAGACCCTTCCTGTTCCAGGACGGCGCTCACATCACCGGGCTGGCCATGACGCTATGGCTGCTCAGCGCCTCGATCTTCTTCGGCTTCGTGATGTCGATCCCGCTGTCGATCGCCCGGGTCTCGAGCAATGTCTGGGTACGCTGGCCGGTGCAGTTCTACACCTATCTGTTCCGCGGCACGCCGCTGTATATCCAACTGCTGATCTGCTACACCGGCATCTACAGCATCGCCGCGGTGCGGGCCCAGCCGGTGCTCGATGCGTTCTTTCGCGATGCGTTGAACTGCACCATCCTGGCCTTTGCCCTGAACACCTGCGCCTACACCACGGAAATCTTCGCCGGGGCGATCCGCAGCATGCACCACGGTGAAGTCGAGGCGGCCAAGGCCTATGGCCTGCGCGGCTGGAAGCTGTATGCCTACGTGATCATGCCGTCGGCCCTGCGCCGCTCGCTGCCCTACTACAGCAACGAGGTGATCCTGATGCTGCACTCGACCACCGTGGCCTTCACCGCCACCGTACCGGATATCCTCAAGGTCGCCCGCGATGCCAACTCGGCCACCTTCATGACCTTCGAGTCGTTCGGCATCGCCGCGCTGATCTACCTGGCAGTCACTTTCTCCCTGGTCGGCCTGTTCCGCCTGGCTGAACGCCGCTGGTTGTCTTTCCTCGGCCCGGCTCACTAATTCAGGAAGCTTGCACATGTACAAACTGACCGTTGAAAACCTGCACAAAAGCTACGGCAACCTGGAAGTCCTCAAGGGTGTTTCGCTGAACGCCAAGACTGGCGACGTGATCAGCCTGATCGGCGCCAGCGGTTCGGGCAAAAGCACCTTCCTGCGTTGCATCAACTTCCTGGAAACGCCCAACGACGGCACCATGAGCCTGGACAACCAGCCGATCCGGATGGTCCATGACCGCCACGGCATGCACGTGGCCGACGCCAATGAACTGCAGCGCATCCGCACCCGCCTGGCGATGGTGTTCCAGCACTTCAACCTGTGGAGCCACATGACCGTGCTGGAGAACATCACCATGGCCCCGCGCCGGGTGCTGGGCGTCAGCAAGAAGGACGCGGAGGACCGCGCCCGGCGCTACCTGGACAAAGTAGGCCTGCCTGCGCGGGCGGCCGATCAATACCCGGCGTTCCTCTCCGGTGGCCAGCAACAGCGGGTCGCCATTGCCCGGGCCCTGGCCATGGAACCGGAGATCATGCTGTTCGACGAGCCGACTTCGGCCCTGGACCCGGAACTGGTGGGCGAAGTGCTCAAGGTGATCCAGGGCCTGGCCGAAGAAGGCCGCACCATGATCATGGTCACCCACGAAATGAGCTTTGCGCGCAAGGTGTCGAACCAGGTGCTGTTCCTGCACCAGGGGCGGGTCGAAGAACAGGGCGCCCCCGAGGACGTCCTGGGCAACCCCCAGAGCGAGCGCCTGCGGCAGTTCCTCAGCGGCAACCTGAAGTAACCAGCCCATCGAGCGGCGGCCCGCAACCGGCCGCCCTCGTTTCCACGGGACTCTGAGTCGCAGAGGTTACTGCCTGGAAGTAAGGCTCTTCGCTTTCTATTGAGCGACTTTTCCTAGAAACGGCCACTCGCTTGCGGCCGGTTTCCAATGTGATCGGCCTGCTAACCTGCTACAGCTGCCTCCCTTCCCCCTTCCCCCTCGCCTTCGCAAACAAGCAGTGGCAAAAAGATATCGCTACAATCCCGCGCTTCGACGCCAGGGCACCACCACCTGACCCTGCCTTTCCGACAACGCTGCCTGCCCCCGGCATGCCCCGCGAGAACCAAGGACATGGTGCTGCACATCCCGACCCTGCTGCTGGTTTGCGTATTCGTCTTCTGCCTTATGGGGCTGTTGAGCATCCACGCCTGGCTGCGGGAAACCCGCGAGCGTTCGCTGGCCTACCTGGGCAGCATGATGCTGCTGGCGGCCGCGGGCTTGACGCTGGCGAGCCTGCGCGGCCTGGGGATCGATGTGGTGCCGATGGTGCTCGGCAATGTGCTGCTGTTGTTGAGCGCGGGCATGAACTGGACGGCGATGCGGGTGTTCACCGGGCGGACACCACATGTGCCGGGCCTGTTCGCCGGGGCCGGGCTGTGGCTGGTGCTGTGCCTGGTGCCGGCGTTCTATGGGACGATGTCCGTGCGGGTGACGATCTATTCGTTGCTGGTGATGGCTTACGGACTACTGACGGCGTGGGAGTTCCATCGCAGCCGCCGCCAGCTGGAAGTCGCCTATCTGCCGGCGCTGTACCTGACGCTGTTGCACACCGTCTTCTATGGCGTACGGGCGCTCACCGATGAGGGCCTGTCGCTGGATAACGCGCTGTCGAGCACCGGCCAGGGCGTGCCGTTCTTCTCGTTCATCTTGTTCGAATCGATGCTGTACGTGATCGGCATTGCCTATGTGACCCTGGCGATGGTCAAGGAACGGGCGGAACAGCGCTTCAAGGCGGCCGCCTTCAGCGACGCGTTGACCGGGGTGGGCAACCGCCGGGCATTCATGGCCCAGGGCGAGCGGGCCCTGCTCGACAGCCAGCGCCGTGGCGGCACCGCGGCGTTGTTGCTGTGCGACCTGGACCACTTCAAGCGCCTGAACGACACCTTCGGCCATCAAACCGGCGACCAGGTGCTGATCGCCTTCGGCCGGGTCAGCCTGGCGAACCTGCGCCCGCAAGATGTGTTCGCCCGCATCGGCGGCGAGGAGTTCGCCTGCCTGTTGCCGGACACCGACGAAGCCGGCGCGCTACTGGTAGCGGAACGCCTTCGCCTCAGGTTCGCACAACTGCGGATGCTGGAACCCGGCCTGCTCAGCGTCAGCATCGGCGTGGTCACCACCCAGGAGTCGGGGCACGACCTTTCGCGCTTGCTGTCGGAGGCCGACCAGGCGCTGTACAGCGCCAAGGGCCAGGGGCGCAACCGGGTCCAGACCCTGCCCCGCGAGCACTCGCCCAGCGGCATGTGTTGACCCCCCTGAGTCAGGAAGGCGCGCCATGCACCCGCGCCGTCATGTCCAGGCCCAGGGCACGCATCACCGCCAGCAGAGTCTTGAGGGTCGGGTTGCCCTTTTCGCTGAACGAGCGGTACAGCTGCTCGCGGGACAGCCCGGTTTCATGGGCCAGTTCGGTCATGCCCTTGGCCCGCGCCACCACGCCCAGGGCCTTGGCGATATAGCCGGCATCGCCGGTCTCGAAGGCGTCCGCCATGAACAGGGCGATGGCCTGCGGGTCGCGCAGGGACGAGGCGGGGTCATAGTCGAATAGCGGTTCATTCATGATGGGCTCCAACCACGGGCCAGGCTCCTGGCCAGTTCGATATCGCGGCTCTGGTGACTTTTATCGCCGCCGCACAGCAGGATGACGAGTTGCAGGCCGCGGTACTGGACGTACACCCGGTAACCCGGCCCGTAATGGATGCGCAGTTCGCTGACGCCCTCGCCCACCGCGGAGACATCCCCGGCCAAGCCGTTGGCCAAGCGAAAAATCCGCGCTGCAATCGCCGCCCTGGCTCTGGAATCCCTGAGCCTGCGTTCCCACTCCATGAAGGTCGCGGTCTGTTTGATCTCCACCATGGGGCGACTGTAGTTTCAAGACTACAGCATCTGGAAGCGGATTTGTATTGCAAGACACTGCCAATTCACGGGCCGATGGCGATTCGAGCTTTTGCGTGTTGAAATCGAGCATCCAGCCATTACCTGCTGTCTCAATAGCTCAACGTCTTAAAGATTCCCTCTCCCTGTAAGGACGTCCCCATGAGAAAGCTGTTCTCCCTGCTGTTGCTCGCCGCGGCCTTCCATCAGCCCTTCGCCCTCGCCGACTGCGCCAGTTCGCCCAAGCCCGCGGCCGAAGCCTTCTACACCTGGTACCTGCAGAGTTTCAGCAACCAGAAAGACCCGATCACCGACGAGCTGCCGCACGTGCAACAGTACGTCACCGAGTCGTTGATCGAGCGGATCAAGAAGCAGATGGGCAGCCCCGAAGGGCTGGAGGAAGACTACTTCCTCAAGACCCAGGACTACATGGATGAGTGGCTGACCCAGATCAAGGTCAGCGACCCGCAGGTGCAAGGCACCTCGGCCCGCGAGTCGGTGACCCTGGGCAACACCCCGGACACCACGCAGATCGTCGACCTGCTGCTGGTCAAGGAAAAGGGCTGCTGGAAAATCAACGAGGTGCTGGCCACCACGGATCAGAGCGAGTGATCCGCGGCGACCCGCCAGGCAGGCTCAGATATCGAGGATGATCTTGCCGAAGTGCTGGTTGCTTTCCTGGTAGCGGAACGCATCGCTGATCGCGTCCAGGGCAAAGTGCTTATCCAGGACCGGATGCATGCCGTTGGCATCGATGGCCCGGATCATGTCCTGCTGCTGCCGGCGGCTACCCACCAGCACGCCCTGCAGGCGCAGTTGCTTGACCAGCGCGGTGACGATCGGGAACTCGCCGGCCACGCCGGTGAGGATGCCGATCACCGAGACATGGCCACCGGCCCGGGCGGCGATCATCGACTGCTCCAGGGTGGACGGCCCGCCCACTTCGATCACGTGGTCGACACCGCGGCCGGCGGTGAGCTTCTGCACGGTCTCACCCCAGGCCGGGTCCTGGCGGTAGTTGATCAGGTGATCGGCGCCCAGGGCCTTGAGTCGCTCCAGCTTGGCGTCGCTGGACGAGGTGGCGATCACCGTGGCGCCGAGCATCTTGGCGAATTGCAGGGCGAAGATCGACACGCCGCCGGTGCCTTGCACCAGCACGGTATCGCCAGCGGTCACCCGGCCATCGTCCACCAGGGCACGCCAGGCGGTGAGGCCGGCGGTGGTCAGGGTCGCGGCTTCGGCGTGGGTCCAGCCCTTGGGTGCCCGGGTAAAGGAAGTAGCGCGAGCGGTCACGACTTCACGGGCATAGCCGTCCACGCCGTCGCCCGGCACCGTGGCAAAACCCACGACATTGGGCCGTCCGTCCAACCACTCGGGGAAGAAGGTGCTGACCACCGCATCGCCGACCGCGAATTCGCTGACCCCGGCCCCCACCGCTATCACTTCACCGGCGCCATCGGCCATCGGGATACGCGACTCGGTCGGGCCCCACATGCCGCTGACCACCGCGAAATCGTGGTAGTTGAGGGAGCTGGCGCGCAGGCGCACGGTGATTTCGCCCGCTTGCGGCGCGGCTGCCGGAGCTTCGCCGACCACGACCTTGTCGTAGCCGCCACCGGCTTGTACGTAGATTGCTTTCATGGACAGTTCCTCTTGGTTGGCTTTCTCATTTCGAAAAAAGACGAAATGTTCAGGTAAAAAAACTCAGAGTTCGCGCTTCAGTTGCTCGGCAAAGGCCGCCAGTGCGGCTTCGTTACGGCGAAAGTAGGTCCACTTGCCAATACGTGTGGATTCGACCAGACCGACCTGCTCCAGGATCGCCAGATGGCTGGACGTGCTGGACGCCGAGAGCCCGGCCTTGTGCTGCAGGTGGGTCATGCAGATGCCAATTTCCTTGGGCGCATCATGGCCCTGGGGCGGAAAGTTGCCTTCCGGGTCTTTCAGCCATTCGAGCATCTGCATGCGGATGTCGCTGGCCAGCGCTTTGATTTGGTCGATGAGCATGGCGAGGATATTACGGACTTTTACGAAATGTTCAAGACGTGAGCAATATCCCCGCCCTCGACTGCCTATTTTTTGTCTTGGGTTATCGGTCCTGGTGCTTTCACCTGGGTCATCAGGTCGTCGTCCCACTGCCCTTCCACCTTGATCTGGGCCAGGGCGCCCAGCTCCATGGCCTCGATCAGGTTGTGGCTGAGGTACACGTAGGTCCCCGGCTGCCTGAAGGTATACAGCGCCGCCACCGCGGAACCGCCGGGGATGAACCAGGTTTCCATGTTGCGTTGCGGCGGGTTGGCGAACTTGCCGGTGGTCCAGACCCAGTCCCCATGGCCGCCGATCAGGTGCGGACGGCTGTCGCGGTTGGCCTGGGAATGGATGAACAGCACGCTTTCACCGACCTTGGAGGTCAGCGCATTGGCCCCGGTCAGGGCGCCGACACGGCCGTTGAACACCACGTGACTGGGCGTCAGGGTGCGCATCACCGCCCGGGTGTCCTGATAACTGGACGCCAGGTCCGGGTAGTCCTTGTAGCGACCGTCCTTGTCCTTGGGGATATACAGGTCGGACTCGCCAATGGTGTAGACCCGGTCGTAATGCAGGGGCTTGCCCTGAGGGTCGCGCAGGCCGTCGCGGGGCAGCACCATCAACGCGCCGTTCATGCCCGACACCACGTGCCACGGCACCATGCCTTGCGGCGCACAGTGGTAGACAAAGGTGCCGCTGCGGTCGGCCTTGAAGCGCAGCACCACCTCCTGCCCCGGCACCACCTGGCTCAGGGCCGCCCCACCCAGGGCGCCAGTGGCCGCATGGAAATCGACGTTGTGGGGCATGCTGTTGGTCGCCGGGTTGACCAGGGTCAGCTCTATATAGTCGCCCTCGTGCACCACCAGGGTCGGACCGGGCATCGAGCCATTGAAGGTCATGGCCTGCAGCGTGGTGCCCTGATCGTCGATGACCATCTTTTTCTCCTCGATGGTCATGCGGAACTGCACCACCTTGGGCGGTCCGCTGACCACCTGTTCATGAGGATGCACCTGGGGCGGCGCCACCAGATCCACCTTCACCCGCTGCAACCCCTCGGCCCCACTGGCCAGCACCAGGCTGCTGGCACAACTGCCCAGCAACAGACAGGCTCCCAATACACTTCGAACAACACTCATTGCAGCTTCTCCTTGCCAATCAACGAAGGGGCATTGCAAGGCAAGCGCGGGCAATTTTCCTTGTCTCAAAGCAAGAAATGGCGACACCAACCTGTCCACGTGAACAGGTCATGACCCAGAGCAGAAAATCGCCCGCAGGTCCCCCGCAGACCGCGGCTCATTTGCCCCGACACCCCATGTCTGCTAGTGTCGCGCCGGTTTAACGTCAACCGGGATAGCCGCCATGGCCCGCAAAAGAGCTGCCTTAGATTTCGAACAATCCCTCGCCGACCTGCAAACACTGGTCGAGCGTCTGGAGAACGGCGAGCTGTCGCTGGAAGACTCGTTGACCGCCTTCGAGCAAGGCATCGGCCTGACCCGCGATTGCCAGGCGGCACTGGCCCAGGCCGAACAGAAGGTTCAGATCCTGCTGGAGCGCGATGGCGAGCTGGCTGAACAACCCTTCGACGCGGAACAGCCAGAATGATCGCGGCCTATCAGGCCAGCAGCCAGGCCCGGGTCGATGCTGCGCTGGAAACCCTGTTCAAGGCCCCCAGCCCCGAGCTGGGCCGTCTATACGAAGCCATGCGCTACAGCGTGATGAACGGCGGCAAGCGCGTGCGGCCGCTGCTGGCCTACGCCGCCTGCGAAGCCCTCGGCGCGCGGCCGGAACAGGCCAACGGCGCGGCCTGCGCGGTGGAGCTGATCCACGCCTATTCCCTGGTCCATGACGATTTGCCGGCGATGGACGACGACGACCTGCGTCGCGGCCAGCCGACCACCCATAAAGCCTTCGACGAAGCCTGCGCGATTCTCGCCGGCGACGGTTTGCAGAGCCTGGCCTTCAGCGCCCTGCTCGACCCGCGCCTGAGCGACTCGAGCGCCGAGATTCGCCTGCAGATGGTCAGCGCCCTGGCGCAGGCGGCCGGCCCCGCGGGCATGGTCGGCGGCCAGGCCATCGACCTCGGCTCGGTCGGCCTCAAGCTGGACCAGACAGCCCTGGAATACATGCACCGGCACAAGACCGGCGCGCTGATCGAGGCCAGCGTCAAGCTTGGCGCCCTGGCCAGCGGCCGGGCCGAGAAAGACGAACTCAAGTCCTTGCAGACCTACGCCCAGGCCATCGGCCTGGCGTTCCAGGTGCAGGACGACATTCTCGACGTGGAAAGCGATACCGCGACCCTGGGCAAGCGCCAGGGTGCCGACATTGCCCGGGACAAACCGACTTACCCGGCCCTGCTCGGCCTGGAAGCGGCCAAGGCCTATGCCCTGGAGCTGCGCGACCAGGCCCTGCACGCCCTGCGGCCGTTTGACGCAGCCGCCGAGCCCCTGCGCGAGCTGGCCCGCTACATCGTCGAACGACGCCACTGACCGACCCCGGCGCGGCAGACCGCATCTCGCTCAAGTTCCGCGCTCCGCGTGGGCAGCGTGCGATGCATAAGGTAAACTGCCGCCTCTTTTATACCTATAACGATTCGCCCTGATGCCCACGACGTTCCATGAGATTCCCCGCAAGCGCCCGACCACGCCCCTGCTCGACCGTGCCAGCACGCCGGACGGTCTGCGCCGGTTAGGCGAAGCCGAGCTGGAAACCCTGGCCGATGAGCCGGCTGCGACGCCTTGCACCCCGGCTACGGCTTCCTTTCGGAAAACGCCGAACTGGCGGAGATCTGCGCCGAACGCGGCATCAAATTCATTGGT